>DATEMX010000599.1:0-3360 GCA_035275365.1 Polyangiaceae bacterium
CGTCGCGGCGCCCGCGACCGTCGCCCCGCCTGCTCCCGCAGATTCGGGCATCTTGGTGAGCCCGGGGGCCATTCTCAAGTGCGTCGACGGAGCGACCGAGTCGAAGAGCGACTGCGGATCGCTCGAATTCGATCCCATCGCCGTCCCCAAGATCAAGGCGCTGGCAGACTGCCGCGCCGCCGCGGGCGTGAACGGCAAGCTGTCCATCGGGTTCGACGTCGATTTCCGAACGAAGGCCGTTCGCGTGCTACTCGGTAAGTCCACGACGCTGCCGCGCGAGAAGGCCGCGGCCATGATCCGCTGCGCCGACACATCGTTCGACAAGGTGAGCCTCGCCGAGATTCCGCACGAGCATCGTCGCTACACTGTCTTTTATACGGCAAGTTTTTCGCCGCCCCAGAGCGCGAGCCCGAAGCTCGGCGAGCCGACCAACGAAAAGCCCGCCGTGGAAGGCGCCGCCCTCGGCAGCACGACGAGTGAGAGCTCCGCTTCGGGCTCGGCTACGGTGAACTGGGACGTCGCCATCGTGCGCGACGCACCCAAGACGGGAACCATCGTGGGGCGGGTGCTGCGCGGCTCCAAGGTGAAGGTCTTGTCGCACCAAGGCGAGTGGTACCGGGTGCGATACGGATCGGTCGAGGGTTGGGTCTACCGCGGCACCATTGGCCTCTGATCATCGGCATCCGGGTGCTAGGCTCCCGTCTCCCTTCTCATGCTGACGCTCCTTTTCTCATGCTGACGCCCTGGGTGAGCCGCATTCTGTTCGTCAACCTGGCCATCTACTTGGCCGGTGTCTTTCTGCCGAAGGCGCTCCCGGAGTTCGAGGTGCTCGTCAACCTGACCTGCAGCCTGCGACCTGCCTACGTGATGCAGCAGCCGTGGACGCTGGTCACGTACATGTTTTTGCACGCCGGCTTCGCGCACATCTTCTTCAACATGCTTTCGCTCTTCTTCTTCGGCCCTCGGCTCGAGCTCGAGCTCGGCGGTCGCCGCTTTCTCGGCCTCTACATGACGAGCGGCATCGCCGGCGGCCTCCTCTCTTGGGTATTCTCCTCCGACTCGTTCGTTCCCATCGTCGGGGCCTCTGGGGCCATCCTCGGCGTGATGTGGGGCTACGCGCGCTTTTGGCCCAACGATCAAATCCTCATCATGTTCTTGCCCATGCCGGTGCGCATCGCCGTCATCGGCCTCACGGCGCTCGACGTGTTGGGCGGCTTCGGTGGCGGCGGCGGCAACGTGGCGCACTTCGCGCACTTGGGCGGCGCGCTCGGTGGCATCGTCTACTTGAGGCTCTTGACCGCGCGACCCAGCGCCCAGCGATCAGGACCGCGCGTCACTCGTCCTCCCCCGCGCGAACCGCGTGTTTCACGCGCCGACATGACGCGCTGGTCCCGCATTCGGCGCGAAGAGCTCCACGAGGTCAACCGCGAGGAGTTCGATCGCATCATGGCCAAGATCGACCAAGAAGGCATCGGCAGCGTGACGGCGCGCGAGCGGAGCTTTCTCGACACGTTCAGCGATCGCGCTTCGTCGAGCTAGCACTCCGGCCCGTCGAAAACCGGTCCCTCTCGAAGCGCCCAAGCCAACTTGTCATGGCCTCATCCTTCAACGCGGCGTTCGCCTAGCTCTCGATCGCCTCCTGGTAGCTCGGGGCTACTTCGCGTCGAGGAGCGGGCGAAGCTTGCTCTGGGCCATGACGAACGTCGCGTCGACGCCCTCGCGACGAAGGTAAAACACGCTGGTGTCGCGCCACACGTCACCGCGGCCGATGGCAAAGCGCACGACCTTCGTCTCTGACGAGCCCTCGGCGCCCTTGGTGATTACGAGCACCATGAGCGGCGCGTCGAAGCCCTCGTCTTTGCGCGGCGGACCCAAATGCAAGACGCCTTCGGTGCGCGCAGCGGCGAACGCGTTGCGTACGATGTCGAAACGCTGGGCTCCGGGGCCCGCGTCCTTGCCGCTCGGGGCGACGAGCGTCACTCGTTCGGTGCCGCGCTCGATCTTGACTTGGCGGACCTCGCGCGGGTCGAGCATGAAGTATGAGCGGTCGACGGCCCACGTGTCGAGCACACGCACCGTGGCTTGCGGAAGAACGAAGACAGCCGGATCACCCACGCGCCTCGCGAAGACGCCGTCGGCCGTAGAGCGGCCCGTCTCGACGTCGATGACTTTGGGTCCTTCGAGCTCGAGTCGGTATTTGGCGCGCGGCCGGGCGAACGCGAAGCTGCCGTCGTCGGCGTCGGCTGCGAACCGCTCGGCTTTGAGCTGCGCCAACGCCTCGGCGACGTCGTTCGCAAGTCCGGGGTCCACGGCGAACCCTTTCGGGGCCTCTAGCGAATAGCCGCCGTTCGGCGTGCGCCGGAGCGTTTGCTGCACCGCGGGCCCGTCGATGACGACCCCGCGCACGCGGCTCGTTGCTTCGTCGATGATCTTGCGGCTGCGGAGCGACGAGCTCTGCGGGACGAGCGCGCGCGCGGCTTCGCTCGCCACCTTGAGGATCGCGCCGTCGGTCGCGCGCCGTACGTAGACGAAGCCGTCGCCCATCTCGGGACCCGCCTCGACTTTCTCGAAGGCGCTGGGATCGTCGCCGCCATCGACCTTGCCGATCTTCGCCGTCGCACGCACGCGGTCGAGACCGATTCCGGGTGTGCCGGGGGCGACGATCGCCTCGGCCACGACGTCGTGGAGGCTCCGGGCGAAGAGTTGGCCGACGTCGTTGTCGACGTTGCCCTCCGTCGGCGCCCGCATGTGCCAAGCGGGACCGGCGCGCACGATGTCGATCTTCTTCTCGCCGGCGACGAGCTCGATCTCCTCCATCTCGTCGGGGCGCAGCGCGAAGAGGTGCAGGTCGATGAGCTGCTCGGCGGAAACGGACAATGCCGGGACGACACCTTGCGGAACGCACGCGACCATCTTCGGGGCGGGCTCGCTGCGGACCGCGACGACGTCCTCCGGATGGCCAGGGCACGCGCCTCCGATGTCGATGACGGCGCGCGGGCCCGCTGGCTCTTGGGGCACCAAGGTGAGCCGCACCTTCGACGAGGCTTCGGCGAGGGCGCGCTCTCCTTCGATTTCGCTCGGAAACGCCTCGGCGCGAACCTCGGCGAGCGCCGAGAGGAGCCGGTTCGAGGCGTCGCGATCGACCAGCACCTTCGCGTCGCCGCGCACGAGTGACCACCCGCCGCCGCCCGCTGCCCGCACGAGCCGGCGATGAGCGCCCGCGCCGGTGAGCTCGATCGCCGAAAGCGCCGATGCGAGGTACGGCACGATGGTGCGACCGCGGTAGGCGTCGGGCGAGCGGGTGAGCTCCGTCGCCAGATCGCGACCGATGACGAACGTTCCCTCGCCTTCGAGCTCGGC
>DATEMX010000600.1:0-5385 GCA_035275365.1 Polyangiaceae bacterium
GAGCTTCTCGGCCTCGAGCCTGCTCTTCAACACACGAAAGAGCTCGGCCTTTTTTCCCAGGGGAGCCGGCAGATCGATGCGAAAAGAGAGCGCCGGCGGATCGCCGTTCAATCGGCGCAACCGGGCGATGGATGGATCGTAAAGGCTGACGAGCTCGATGGCCTCCGCGGCCTCCCCTCGCCCTTCGAGGCGCGCGGCGAGGCGTGAGACCAAACCACGAAGCGCGAAGAGCAAGGGTTCGATCGATAGGACGGGCTCCTCCCACTCGACGCTTTCGGTGGGTGCGCGGGGCGGTTCGTAGGGAACGAGTGGAGTGTCGTCGCGACCATCCGCTAGATCGAGGGCTTCTCTCCATCGCTCTCCGGCGACGTAACTCGCACGGTCGCCGAGGCGACTCGCAAAAGACGAGATGGGAAGCCGCGCGAGATCGCCCACCGTCCAAATGCCCAACCGGTTGAGCCACACGATGCGATCGCGCGACAGCGGCAACGCATCCAGAGGAAAGCCCTGCATCGACGCTCGACTCTGCTCGGCAGAGACGACGGTTTCGGCCTTGGCGCCGAAAGCCGCAACGGCCCTGGCCAACCGAGGGCCGGAGGCGATGGCGGCGCGCACCCTGTGACCCAAGTCGGAGGCGCGCGCCGTCATCTCCAAGAGAGCGGCCTCTTCGCCGCCACGGAGGTGGGCCGTTCCGGTGATGTCGACCCAAACGACGCCGAGCGGTATCGCGCTGCCCTTCGCTTCGATGGACGCCGTCGTTCCGAAGGCCAACATGACCTCGGCGATTCGACCGAGGGCATCGCGAAACGACTCGAGAGTGATGCCTCTGACGACCACGCTCGACACGAGAGCTCGCGCTTCGGCCACGGTTTGACCCGGCCGAATGCCGAATCGATGCGCAACTCGATTGACGGCCCATAGAACGAGGCTGCTCGTTTCTCGAGTCGAGTCGGCGCTATCGACGACGGCGAGAGGCAAATCTTTGGCGTCGCCCGGTTCGAAAGCGAGCTCACACGCCAAATCGGGCAACACGAGCGCAGCGACGCGGCGATGGATCACCAAAATTCGCCTCCCCCCTCACTCGAGACTGCCGCAAGGGCGACGGGATCGCCGTCTTCATCGTGGGAACGAGAAGGCCTCGTCCACGCGATTTGCCGAGGGCTCGTGACGCGACCGAACTTCTCTTTGGCGACGCGGACGCAAAGGCGGCCCGGCGCTTTTCCCTCGAGCTCGACGCGCATGGCCACCGGTAGCGCCCTCTCGCGCACGGCCTCGGATTTGGTCAGAAGAAACACGGTGGAATGCGTTTTTTCGACGGCGAGCGAAAGGCGCCTCACGACCTTGACCCATGCTTCCATCGATTCGAAGCGGTGCGAGCCCTCGGAGGACGAGGCTCGCGACCGATCGGCGCCTGGCACGCTGGCGACGTCGATCACGATGACCGAGAAAATACGAGACGACGCCACGCGGACGGCGACTTTCGCCAGCGACTGGCGCGGCGGTCTGACGACGAGCATGCGACCGAGGCAAATGCCGCTCGCCTGCACGGCAGGAGCAAACAGCGTGCGATCGGAATCGAGAAATGCACACCACGACGGGACCCCGCCACGCCGAACACTCTCTTCTTGGCTGGCTGCAGAGGCCGCGAGCGCGACGCTGACGCCATGCCCCAAATTGCCGGGAGACGCGAGCTCGATGACGGCCCCTTGAGGGAACCCTCCGCCCGGCAAAACGGAAGAGAGGGGCGGCGCCATGACGAGGGCTTCTCGCTTGGGCTCGACGAGGGGACCGCCCAGCGCAACCGAAGAGGCCCAGGAAGAACTCACCATCGCTTGCAAAGCTTCTCGAGCGAGCCCCGATCGACGTTCTGCTGCTTCGGCCATGATACTGAACATAATATCAGTCTCTTGGCGGCGCCAGCCCTCTGGGCCCAAACAATGTCCTAGCTACGCGGGATGACTCCCTTTTCGTCTGCCACGATTCGGCGGCCGAGAGCGCCCGCGGACATCGATTGCCGGCGCCTACATTGGTCGAACGGGCTCGTAGACGACGGCTGAAATGGCCAGTGGCAGAGGCCCTTGTCCGCATCATGCTCTGAATATGCGCAGCTTCTCCGCGTCGGGGTTTTACAGGTTTGGCAGCATCGCGGTCCTTTGCGTTGCCTGCTCGAAAAATAGTGGTCCTCCCAACGCAGCCAACTCGGCTGCCAACTCGGCTTCGCTCGAGCTTCAACGCGGTCCAGCTCCCGCCCTGCCGAATCCCATGCTGGTCACCGATAGCGTGCACGGCGGAGTCTTCGAGAGCTGCTACCAGACGTTTCACCCTACGGGGAGCGTCGAACGCGATCTCACGCAGATGACTTCTCTCTGCGGTACGCCCAACGCGATGAAGCCGGCCTCGCCCGTCTTTCAAGGATCGCAAACGCAGCGCGATCCCATCGCGCGCTACACCTTCCGAGGCGAAATGGGCCGATGCTATCGCATCTTTTCGGCCACCGATCGTAGCGTGCAAGACATGGACCTGGCCATGCTCGATCCCGACAAGAACGTCGTGGGTCACGACACCAACGAAGACGCCTTTCCCATGCTGAACCCCGACGGCCCTTTCTGTTTGACGCGCCCAGGCCAATACACGGTGCTGGTGAGCGTCGAAAAAGGCCAAGGGCGATATGCCCTGCAAGTGTGGGGGTTCTGAGCTCGAAACGTGCGGCGTCGCCAGAGCGGTGATAAAACCGCTCTGGCATGAACGACGTCACCATCGGGCAAAAGCTCGCGAAGCTGGCCGCTTACCTGCGTGAGCTCGGCTCGGTGCTCGTCTGCTACTCGGGCGGCGTCGACAGCGCCTTCGTTTTGGCCGTTGCCGCGCGCGAGCTCGGCAACCGAGCGATCGGGGTAACGGCCATCTCGCCTTCCCTTCCCCAAGGCGAGCTCGAAGAAGCCGAGGCCCTCGCGCGCGAGATGCGCGCCGAGCACCGCGTCGTCCACTCCAACGAGATGGGCGATCCGAGGTACGTCGCCAACGCCCCCGATCGCTGCTTTTACTGCAAGAGCGAGCTCTACGACATCGCCGAAGAAAAGCGCCGCGAGTGGGGGCTTTTCGCCATGGTCAACGGCACCAACTGCGACGATCTCGGCGACTATCGGCCTGGGCTCGAAGCGGCGACGAAAGCCGGCGTTCGAAGCCCGTTGGTCGACTGCGGATTCACCAAGGCCGACGTCCGCGCCGGTTCCCGGTTGCTCGGCCTTCGCGTTTGGGACAAGCCCGCCGCGGCGTGTCTTTCGAGCCGTATCCCCTACGGAACCGCGGTAACGACCGAAAGGCTCGCGCAGATCGGCGGCTTCGAGGCCGACCTCAAGGCGCTCGGGTTTCGTCAGGTCCGCGTGCGCTACCACGACAAGCTCGCGCGTGTGGAGCTCGGCGAAGGCGAGATCGCGAGCGCCGTCGACTCGAAGATCCGCGACGGGATCGTGCGCGCCGGCAAGAAACACGGTTTCCAGTACGTCACCTTGGACCTCGGCGGTTACCGCACCGGCAGCCACAACGAGGTCTTGGTCGGTCGCTCTCTACGGATCGTCTGATTTCGCGGCCGAACCAGGCCCGTAGCAAACCGGCTCTCAGGCGAGGCCCGTCTTGCGGCGCGCGATCCAATGAGCGCCGAGCGCCGCGGCCGCCATGAGCGTCCATGTCCACGGAGGAAGCACCGGCTCGACGCGTCGTTCGGCGGCGACCTCGGTCGAAGGAGGCAGCGGCAGACGTCCGACGTCGGCGGCGCGCATGAACTCGCCTCCCGTGGCTTTGGCGATGGCACGCAGGCGCGCCTCGTCGGGGCGAGAATCGGCCCACTCTTCGCCGCCGCGCTCACAGGCGAAGTCGCGCCGCGTCGACGGTCCCGTGCCCACCCACACGCGTGCGCTGTAGCCGCCCGGCTCGAGCTTGCCGACGTCGATCGTCGTGGACTCGCCGTTCTTGACGTTCACCGTTTGCTTTCGCACGGCAACGCCGCGCTTTTCGAGCCGCGAAATCTCGACGTTGAGCGGCCCCTCGCTGCCGGGCAACGGACGCACGCGCAGCGAGAGCGGCAATCCCGCCATGCACGCCGACGGCAGCTCGATCTGAGCAGGCTCGTAGCGGGGATCGCGCATGAGCCACCCGAGCAGGCCGTCCCACAAGGCGCTGTGGGCTCTTCCCGCCGTCTCCGAGCCGAGCGCGCTGTAGGCGAGCCGGTAGGTGCCATCGATGGCCAGCGCGATAGCACGGCCGTCGCCCTTTTCGCCGAGCGACAAGAGCGGCATCGGCGCGCCCGATCGCGTTTTGAGACGCGGATGGGTAAAGAGCACGAACGAACCCGGGCGGGCATCGCCGACGCGGTTAGCGCCCGCCATTTCCGGCAGCGCGTCGCCGTTGAAGCTCCACAGCGGACGCAAGACCGGTGCCTCGCGCGCGACCTCCGTGTAGACCGGGACGAAAGGGGCCAAGTCGAAAGCCGGCTCACCCGGTTCCTGCTCGAGCGCCACGGGCAGGACGTCAGCTAGGCGCGTGCCGGCGTAGTGCCCACCCGCGAACGAATCGGGCCCGCCCACCATGATGAGTCCACCGCCGTGCTCGACGTAGCGGGCAAGCGCGGGCAAGTGCTGCAGGAGCTCGTACGGCGCCGCGTTGAAGTCTTGCAAGACGACCGCATCGAAGCTCGGCAAGTGTTCGCTGAAGAGCTCGTGAACCGGAAAAGGAATGAGCGCGAGATCTTCTTCGCCGGCGTTCACGTCGTCGGAGTGCGTACGCAAGATGAAGAACGCTACGACGTCGACCGAGGCGTCTGCCTTGAGCCACATGCGGAGGGCGCGCACGTCGTAGGTCGGGCGACCGGCGACGTGCAAGACGCGAACGCGGTCGCGCGCTACGTCGAAGGCTACGAATCGGCGGTCGTTGTCGGGAATGGCGTCGTGATCGGGCGCTTGGATGGCCACCTCCACGATGCGAGGTCCCGCGCGATCGAGCGTGATGGTGAGCTCGACGGTCGCCGTGCCGTGATCGACGTGAGCGACGCCCGACGCCAAGAGCGCGGGCGGGCCTCCCTCGACGAGCTCACGCGCGCTCACGGTGAGGTCTTCGCAAGCGAGCCCTCCGTCGCATCCGATTTGGATCGTGAGCGGGAGCGGTTGATGCGCGACCGCCGCTCCCGCCGCGCGAACGGCGCGGATGCTCGCGTCGGGCGGGGCACTCTGGGCCAAGCTCACCGTGTGAACGGGAATCTTGAGGCCCCGCAGGGCGAGCACCGCGGCTTCACCGGGGGAATTCTCGGAGGGCCGATCGAGCCGCCCGTCGGTGAGCACCACGAGCGACGCGGGCCGTTCTTCGGGAAGCGCCGCGAGCGACATCAGCGCCGCG
>DATEMX010000601.1:0-12563 GCA_035275365.1 Polyangiaceae bacterium
CTGCTCAGATTCCCTCCGTGCTCGCGGAAATCGGCAGGCTTCGCGAGGTCACCTTCCGCGAAGCCGACGAAGGAACCGGCAAGGCCACCGATCTCGACCATTTCGATCGCAGCTATGTCCACCTCTTCGTCTTCGATCGCCAAGACCGCGCCCTGGTGGGCGCCTACCGCATGGGGCTGACCGACGAGCAGCTCGCGCGGGGGGCTCGTGGGCTCTACACGAGCTCCCTCTTCGCGATCGATCCCGAGCTCTTTCGCAAGCTGGGCCCGGCCCTCGAAATGGGGCGTTCGTTCGTTTGCGCGCGCTACCGGCGATCGGCCTCGGGCCTGTTTTTGCTGTGGCGGGGCATCGGCCAGTTCATCGCCGAGCGCCCGCAATACCGCACCCTCTTCGGCCCCGTGAGCATCAGCGCGTCGTACACGGAAGCGTCGCGCGAGCTCATGGTCGACTTCATCCTGCAGGCCGATCACATGCACCCGCTCAGCCGCTATGTGCGCGCGCGCAACCCCTTCGCCCAAAAACGGCGCGCGTCGTTCGACAACGGCCTGCCGGTGACGCGCTTTCTGCGCGACATCGACGACATCTCCGGGGTCGTCTCCGACATCGAAGCCGACCAAAAGGGCGTCCCCGTTCTCTTCAAACAGTACCTGAAGCTCGGCGGCAAAATGCTCGGCTTCAACGTCGATCCCGAGTTCAGCGGCGTGCTCGATGGTCTCGTCGTCGTCGATCTGCTCGAGACCAACGAAAAAACGCTGAGCCGCTACCTCGGAGCCGGTGCCGCCGAACGCTTTCGGGCGCACCACCGCGCGCGCCCCGCCCGCGCCACGGTCGCGGGATGAGACTGAGAATCCTGCCGCGGGCCGCCTTGCCCGTTTCCGAATCGTCACCTATTCTCGAGAGGAATGTCACACGACATCCTCGGGACGGCGCAAGAAGGCAGGTTTAGGGACTATCCGTCGTGCGAGGGATTGCTCGCGCGATTTCGCGAAGCCGCCGCCGGTGCAGGGGCCCGTGAATCCACGGCCGGAACGTCGGTCGAAGGCCGGCCGATCGTTCGTTTCGACCTGGGGCAAGAGGGCGCGCCCTGTGTGCTCTTGACGGCGCTGATGCACGGGGTCGAAGTCATTGGGGCTCTCGCCCTCCTCGACGTTCTCTGGCGATGGGCCGATCCCACCGACAGCGAGGCGCGGCGCGTGCGTGAGCGCGCCCATATCGTCGTGCTTCCTATCGTTAATCCGGATGCTTGCGACGCGAACATGTCACGTCTGGGCCGCGGCGAACGCGCTTTTCAACGGTGCAATGCCAACGGCGTCGACCTCAATCGCAACTTTCCTCGCCTCACGACGCGGCGCCTTTTGCACCCCTTCTCGGGCTCGCGCTTTCGCATGTCGCCCCACTACATGGGCCCACACGCGCTCAGCGAACCCGAATCGCGCGCCGTGCGCGCCGTCGCGACGCAGTTGCGGCCCGAGCTCTCGCTGGCGTTTCACAGCTTCGGCAACCTCCTGCTCTATCCGTGGGCCTATACCGATCGCGCCAACCCGCGCGCCGCGCGGTACCTCGATCTGGCCCACGCGATGACGAGCACGCTCGCTACGCCCTACGACGTGCGCCAGGCTCGACAGCTCTACTCGGTCCTCGGCGATATGGACGATTGGCTCGACGCGGAGCTGGGGACGCTCGCGTTCACCGTCGAGGTGAGCCGCCCTGCCTTCGGGCTGTCGGAGCTCGGCCATTTGTCGAACCCCTTTGCGTGGATGAACCCCCGAAAGGCCGACGCAACGGTGCGAAACCTCACGCCCGGCGTGTTCGCGCTGCTCTCGGCGTCGCTCGGCTTGACACTCCCGCGCGGCCGCGCCGAGCCTCTGCGCGCGTCCGTGCGACCACCGCTCGCGGCCAAGTAAATTCCAACTGCAGGAAACGCTCGAAACGCGGCCACGTGCTGGCCCACGTAGCCGTCGGGATAGGGTTCGTCGCTGGCGAGGCCGTAGGCGGCGGGCTTGTGGCGAGGCAAGAACGCCGTCTTGAACGTCCAGTCCCAGATGGCGAGCTTTGTGCCGAAATTGGCGTCCCTCTCGGCGAGCTCGCGCGCGTGGTGCCATCGATGCATCTGGGGGCCGTTGATGACGTATTGCAGCCACCCGGCACGCACGTCGATGTTCGAGTGGATGTACATCCCCCACACGGCATCGATGGTGGCCTTGATGAGAGCGACCTCGGGCGCGGCGCCGAGGAGCGTGATGGGCGCAAACTCGATGGTTTGGTTGATCAAGATTTCGAGGGAGTGCGAGCGTGTCCCCGCCAGCCAATCGACGTCGTCCACCGAATGGTGCGCTTCGTGGGTCCGCCAGAGCCATTTCGAGCGGTGCTGCAAACGGTGAAACCAGTAGATGTAGAGATCGTGCGTGACGAAGAAGAAGAGCACTTGAACCGGCACCGGCCACCCGCCCAAAAAGCGCACGCGACCGGCGAGCCCCCGATCGGCGGCGCCGATGGCGGTCTGGATCAAAAGGCCGAGGAGGTAGCTCTGGACGAGCCCGTAGCCCACGAGATCGACGAAGAATCCCTTGCGGAAGAGTCGCTGGCCCGCGTCGTACGGATAGGCGCGCTCCAAGACGATGAAGACGAGCGCCGCTGCCACGATGATGACCGGCGAGAGCCAGGTCCAATCAAGTTGCGATGGCATATTCCTTCACGCGGCGAAGCTTCTTCATCGACGAGAGCTCCGTCTCGTGCACGCGCTTGACACCGTCGCCGAGCGCTCGCTCCGTCTCCCGGAGCGTCGTGACGAGCTCGATCATTCCCGACACATCGAGCGACGCCGCCTGATCGCTGCCCCACATCTTGCGATCGAGCGTGAGGTGGCGTTCCACGAAAGTCGCGCCGAGCGCCACCGCCGCGAGCGACGGCGCAACGTTCATCTCGTGGCCGGAATATCCGATGGGGTAGAGCGGGTAACGATTCCGCAAGGTGTGGATCACCCGGAGGTTGAGCGCCTCGGGCGGGCACGGATAGGTCGAAGTCGCGTGAGCGACCAAGAGCTCGCCGTCGCGAACGGTGGCCACGGCGGCTTCGATCTCCGCCATGGTCGACATCCCCGTGGAGATCATGAGGGGTCGGCCGGTGGCACGCATGCGCCGCAAGAGGTCCAGATCGGTGACGCTGGCCGACGCAGCTTTGTAGCAGGGCGGCTCGAAGCGCTCGATGAAGTCGACCGCCTCTTCGTCCCAACACGAGGCAAACCAAGGGATCTGCACGGCGCGGCAATGAGCGTCGAATTCGGCGATTTCGCGGGCACCGAACTCTATCTTGTGCCGATAGTCGATGTAGGTCATCACTCCCCAAGGCGTGTCACGCTGGACGTACCACTGCTCCTTGGGGGTACAGAGCTCGGGGGTTCGCTTTTGTAGCTTCACGGCGTCGCACCCCGCGGCCACGGCGCCGTCGACCAACTTTTTGGCGAGCTCGACGCTCCCGTTGTGATTGATGCCAATCTCGGCGATGACGAACGTCGGTTCGCCGTCGCCGACGAGCCTTTTGCCAATGCGAACGAGCTTTCTGGTCATGACCGCTCTCTCTCTTTTCCCGCTGGGTGTGGGGCGCTACCAAATCGTGAAGCCACCGTCGACCACCAGGTTGGCGCCGGTGAGATAGGTCGCGGCGTCACTGGCGAGAAACACGAGCGCGCCCTGATAGTCGCCCGCGTTCGCCATGCGACCGAGGGGGGTCCGCTTGGCGTACCGGGCCACGAAGCCTGCATCCTGACCGTTCTCCACGCCGCCGGGAGACAACGCGTTGACCCGCACCCCGCGGCTTCCCCAGTACGCGGCGAGGTACCGCGTGAACGCGATGACGGCCCCCTTCGACGTTGCGTACGCGGCGGACTTGAACATCGTCTGACGGCCCGCGTCGTCGCGATAGAGCGACTGATCGGGCGCCACCACGCCATAGGTGGAGGCGACGTTGATGATGCTTCCGTGACCACGACGCGCCATTTCTGCGCCGAGAATCTGACAACAGAGAAACACGCCTGTTACATTTACATCAATTAACCGCTGCCAATCGGAGACGGGTAGCTCTTCGAAGGGCACCGCGCCCGCTCGGCCCCGGCCTTCGACGCGGTCGTTGACGGCGGCGTTGTTGACGAGCACGTCGAGACGATCGAAGCGGCCGAGTACCTCGCGGAGCAGGTGCTCGAGATCTTCGGCGTTGCAAACGTTCGCCGGCCATCCGAAATGCGGCGCGCCTGTCCGTTTACCGAGATCGCCGGCCACCTGGATCACGCGCTCGTCGGCGTCGGTGAGGACGACCGACGCCCCCGCCTCGGCCAGCGCCTCGACGTGCTTTTGGCCGAGCAACCCCAGAGCGCCGGTGACCACGGCCACCTTGCCCTGCATCGAGAACCTGTCCGCCATGGCTCAGTCTCGTAGGGCGCCCGAAGGAGGCGGCTTCGGCGCCCGCTTCTTCGAGTCGAAGCCCGAAGTTCGTCGAAACACCGGGCCGATGGGGACGCCCCGCAAGAGCTCCGCTACCGTCCCGCGGGCAACCGCGTCGCGGAGGATGGGGAGCACCTCGGCATAGGCGCCGAGCACGTGATCGACGTCGTCGTCGGTGTGCGAGAGCGATACGTTGTGAAACCCGTTCCAGAGGACCCCGCGGCGCAGGAGCTCCTGCTGCATGAGCGACTTTTGGAGCAGCGGATCGCCGGCCTTCGCGTCGAAGGTGACGAGCGTTCGGCAATCGAGCCCCACGCAGCGCGTGAAGTTCATGTCTAAATGGCTGGCGAGATCGTTGTAGCCTTCGCGGAGTTTTTTGCCTTGCTCGGCCATGAACGATGGGCCTCGCTTCGCGGCGAGCTCTTGGATGGTGGCCTCGGCCGCCGCGAGCGAGAGGGCTTCACCGCCGAAGGTCGTGAAAAAGAACACGTCGCTCGAGGCCCGCGCCATGATGTCGCGGCGCCCTGCCAGCACCGAGAGGGGCATTCCGTTGGCGATCGCTTTCGAGAAGCACGCCAAATCGGGGACAACGCCGAAGTATTCTTGAGCGCCGCCCATGGCCAAGCGAAACCCCGTCCACATCTCGTCGAAAATGAGGACGGCGCCGTGAAGATCGCAAAGGCGCTTCACCTCGTACAGGTAGCCGTCGTTCGGTACGGCGAAGGTGACCGGTTCGAGGATGACGCACGCGACCTCGTCGTCGAGCGCGTTGGCCAGCGATTCGAGATCGCCGTATTGGAAGGTGGACGTCAGCGCGGCCACTTCTTCGGGCACTCCGTTCGCGCGATCGGTCACCGAGATGTACCAGTCGTGCCAGCCGTGGTAGCCGCAGCAGAGGACGCGCGACCGCCGCGTGTGGGCGCGCGCGAGGCGAACGGCCGCGCTCGTGACGTCACAGCCGGTCTTGCTGAACTTGACCATCTCCGCGCAGGGGACGACGCGCGACACGAGCTCGGCGACTTCGACCTCGAGCGGGTGCATGAGCGAGAACGTGATCCCGCGATCGAGCTGGCGGCGAATGGCGTCGTCGACCACGGGGTGGGCATACCCGAGAGAAAGCGGGCCTATCGCCATACTGAGATCGACGAACTCGTTGCCGTCGACGTCCCAAACGTGCGATCCCTTGCCCCGCTCGAGGTATTTGGGCGCGACCCCGTTCACGTGCTGGTCGGGGCCCTTCGCGAGCGTCTGCGTGCACGCAGGAATGAGGCCGAGCGCGCGTGCGTAAAGCGCGTCGGAGCGCGCAATCGTGGGATCGCTCGGCCTTTGGAGCTTGTCGCGCAGCGCGCTCATGACGACGTCTTCAACGCGATCTTGCGGCGTTCGAGGACGTCGAGCACGCGATCGGCAATTCGCTCGCCGGTGAAGCCCTCGTGGCGAAGGACGTCGGCGAGAAGGCCGGGCCGAAACCAGCGAGCGTCGAGGCCGATGGGGACGACTTGGGCGCGGATTCCACGCTGAACGAGGGTCTCGGCGACGATGGTGTAGAGCCCCCCCGTGACGAAGTGGTCCTCGAGCGTCACCACGACTTCGGCTGCGGTGGCGGCCGCCGCGATGGCCGCCTCGTCGACGGGACGGAGCGAGCGCATGTTGAGGAGGCGCACCGAGATGCCCTTCGACTGGAGAATGTCGAGCGCGCGAACCGCCTCTGCCAAGAGCGGCCCGTAGGTCAGGATCGCGACGTCGTCCCCGTCACTCACGGTCTCGGCCACCCCGAACTCGAAAGGTGTGTGCTCGATGATCGCCTTGGCGGCGGTGTGCCGAACGTAGCAGGGCCCCGGCGCCGCGAGGATCGAAGGCAGCGCATGGGCGAGCTCCTCTTCGTCGGCAGGACACACGATTTGCATGTTCGGGATGGTTCGCATCAAGGCGATGTCTTCGATGGCTTGGTGGGTCGGACCGTTGGCTTCGGAGAGAAACCCGGGCACGCCGCCCACGAGTTTCACGGGAAGCCGAGCGATGCCGACGTCGGTGCGAATGAACTCGAACGCGCGCATCGTCAGAAAAGCAGCGAGCGCGTGGGCCACGGGCCGGCGCCCGCGGAGCGCCAACCCTGCGGCCATGCCGATCATCGTTTGCTCGCAAATGCCCACGTCGATGAAGCGCTCGCCGAGCGCTTCGGGGACACTGCGAACGGCGGCGCGATTCTCGGCCGTCAACACTACGAGGTTTTCGTCTTGGAGCCCGAGCGAAATGAGCGTGTCTTGGTAGGTCATGTCAGCGGACCACCAGCACCTGCGAGGTAATCGTCGCGCGCGTTCCTGCGTGCAGCTCTTCGAGCAGCATCTCGATCTCGGCGCGGGTGAAGTTGCAAAACCAACGGTCGGCGCGACTCTCGATGCTCGGAAGGCCTTTGCCGCGAACGGTGCGAGCCATCACGACCTCTGGCCTGCCACTGCCGGCGCGAGCGCGGTCGAACGCTCGGCCCAAATCGGCGAAGTCGTGGCCGTCGGCGTGGTGGACGCGGAGCCCGAACGACTCGAACTTCTCGCGGAGAGGCTCGAGGGGCACGAGGTCTTCGGTCTTCATGTTGGCTTGAAATCCGTTGCGATCGACGACCACGACGAGGTTGTCGAGGAGGAGCGCCGATGCGACGAGGAGCCCCTCCCACATCGAACCTTCGTTGAGCTCTCCGTCGCCCACGATCACGAACACTCGATTTTTTCCGCCCCGGAGCTTGATGTCGAGCGCAACGCCCATAGCCACCGACAGGAGGTGCCCGAGCGATCCCGAGTGAAATTCGATGCCGGGCACCGACCGGTTCGGATGCCAATACACGTTGCTGTCGATGAACAGGTGCCGGCGAAGAAGCGAACGCTCGATGAACCCGAGCTCCGCTAGCGTTCCATAGAGCGCGGGGACGTCGTGGCCCTTGGAGAGGAAGAGGTAGTCGCGATCGGGATCGGTCAACCGGTCGGGCGACACCGAGAGCTCGCAACGATACAAGTAGACGAGAATCTCGACGCACGAAAGCGACGCACCGATGAAACATCCGCCGCCCGTGGCCATGCAAAGAACGTGCTCGCGCACGGCAAGCGCCGTTGACGCCAGGGACTTCTCGAGGCGCCCGTGTGTCTGTTCCGTCAAGGCCAAGCTCACGGGCTTACTTCAACACCAGTTCTTTGACAGTTGTCTGCCTGTCATGTGACCTTTGGGTTGCAGAAGACTTCGGCCATGCCTCCTTTGCCGAGGCACGCGATGATCTCGTATTTACCTAGCCAGGGGCCACTCTGCTTCGGTTCCCCTGCACGCGTTGCGATCATGGAGCAACGAACGTACCACCCCTTCGCCGACTTCTCGTAGCCGGCTCGGCTCGGTTCGGTTCGCGCCGGAAGGTCATCGAAACGCGCGGAAGAACAAGTTGTCACCAAATCGTCACCAGACCTTCGACGCACGGCCGCGCCAAGCTACATGCCGTCGCGCCGTCGCGCAGGGCGGCTCAGGGCCCCGGATCGCGCGTTTCGGCGGACGAAACGTGCACGATCTCGTGGAGGTGGTGGCGATACCAGTTCACGCCCTTGTAGCGCTCGTTGATGGCCATGAGCCCGGGTTCGCGCTCGAGCAATTCGATGATCTCGGCGAGCGAGAACAAGGGACGGCTCGCGTCGTAGAGGCGCCCGTAGACGGCGCGAACGAAGTCGTAGTCTTCGGGATAATCGAGCGTGAACCGGTGACTCATCGAATAGTCGAGCCCGGTTTCCCAGGCGACGTTGTCGATGCGAAACCGATCGGGGCGATCCCAAATGAAGGGGGTCGTGTGCTCTCGCTCGAACGGACGCTTGGCCTCGCCGTGCGCCCTTTCGAGCGCCGCCACGGTCATCACCTCTACGTCGTTGCCGTCGGGATAGGTTGCGGGATGCAGGTTGCTCACGAAGTCGACGTGCCCTTCGCGAGCGCGGAAGGCCGACAAGACGCGCTCGATGACACTTCGGTCGATGAGCGGGCAATCGGAGGGCACCTTGATCACCACGTCGGCCTTTTCCGCCACCGCGACGGCGAAATGGCGGCCGAGGAGGTCGGTCGCGTGACCGGCCATGCACTTGATACCCGCGCGACGGGCCACCTCGAAGATGTCGCGGTCCTCTGGGTCGGCGGTGGTTGCGACGACGATTTCCGAAACACCGACGGCCGCCTGCATGCGCTCGAGCTGGAGTTCGAGCAAAGGCCGGCCGAGCACGGGCAAGAGAACTTTGCGCGGCAAACGCGACGACCCCGACCGCGCTTGCACGACGAGCACGGTTCTCATTGCAAAACCTCGCGGCACACGCCAGCAATGTTGTGGGCGGCCGCACGATTTTGCAGCGGCAAAAGACGCTCCAGATCGGCAAGTGGGAACTCCGAGTGAACCTCTTTGCCGAGCGCGAGCCCCACGAACGCCGTCGACGAAAACTCGGTGATGAGAATGTCGCAGTTGGCGATCATGTGCTCCGTACACCCTGCCGTGAGGACCAGCGCGCCCGGGGCGAGCCTCGCGATCTCGCGCGTCGCGCGCGTCACGTTCTCGTTCGGGTGCAACTTGAAGATGATCCGCCGGCCCCCGGCGAGTCGCAACGCCTTGTCGATGACCGGCCGGCGACGGTGGAGCTTGAACGTTTCGCGGGCGTCCGACGTGCACACCAGCACGTGGCCGCGGTGCGGAAAGTCGTTGTCGACGTAGCGCGAACAGTCGTCGAAGTTGGGAATGCCCGTGACCACCATCTTCTTGGGATCGACGCCCTTTCGAGCGAAGAGATCGCGGTAACCCTGGCTCGCCACGCAAAACCGTTCGTACCAGTGCGAGAGACCCGTGGCGGCGGTGCTGGCGAAGAACCTGGGGACGGCTCGGACCCGCTTCACCAGGTGAAAGAGGAGGTTCTCGGGATCGGTCATGCCTTCCTGAACGAGCACGCCGGGCGCACCCACCACGTTGCGAGGAACGAAGAGATCCGTACAAGACACGACCAGATCGTACGCCCGCTTCTGACCCCCGAAGTCGATGTCGAGGCCGCGATCGCGAAGGTAGGAGAGGCACTGCGACCGCCAGCGCTGCCCGGCGATGGTGAACTCGATGAGCCCCATGCGACGACAGAGCTCCCAAAATCCGTCGACGTAGAACGGAGTAAAAAGGCAATCGAAGTCGCGAAGGTTGTTCGCGATGGCGTGCATCTGCGTCGTTTGGTTGGAGGAGCCACAGATGAAGAGGATCCTTTTTCGCTCCGAAGCAGCGCCCCGAGGCCGCGTAGCCGAGTTTTGCATCTGTGCGTTCATCTTGAGCAGCTCTCGTCTGACGGGCCGGTCGCGGTTGGGTGACGTTTTCGGAACGTCGGTCCTTGTGGCTTAGAGCTTGACGATGCGCGCGAGCACGGGCGGTGTCGTTGCCGGATGCGCGCCGAGGTACGCGGCGAAGGCGTCGATGTCGACCGCGCCGCCGAGGTTGTTCGTGCCCGTCGTGAGCACGGTGAAGCCGTCGCCCCCCGTCGCCAAAAAGCTGTTGACGGTCACGCGGTAGCTCGCGCTCGGATCGATCGGTGAGCCGTTCAGCGTGAGCGAGCTTGCTACGACGCGCGAGCCGATCGGCTGGGCAGAGTCCCAAGCGTAGGAGAATCCGCGCGACACTTGGAGGATGCGCGTCGTCGCGGGCGACCACTGCTGCTCGAGCACGGCCTTGATCTGAGCGCCCGTCAGCGTAAGCGTGACGAGGCTGTTGCCGAATGGCTGAACCGTGAAGGCCTCGCCGTAGGAGACTTGCCCGTCCACCGGTTCGGGGCCCGACTTCGGAAAGACGATGTCGGCACGAATGCCACCCGGATTCATGAACGCGATGACGGCGTCGCCGAGGCCATGCGGCGCGGTCGCTTCGAGCTGCGCGTCGGCGATGACGTCGCCGAGGCTCGACTCCCCCGCGGCGCTCGTGGTTCGGGTGAGGTCGCCCGTCACGGTTCCGATGATACGGTTGGCGAGCGGAGCCGAGAGCGCGTCGTAGGTGCTGACGATGGACGAGACCGCCGGATCCGGCGGCACGTCGCGCGTCACGATGACGTTGCGCGCCGCCTTGTCGACGAGACGGTGCGAGAGCTTGTCGATGGTGAGATCGATCTTGGTAATCAACCTGCCGAACGACGCTGCACTTCGAAAGGTGTCGCATCTCGGTGGCTCCTACTCGGGCCCTAGCGCCCAAACTCGCCGTCACATTTAGATGGAGAAGCTGGCGCTTGGGTTCGCATCCGAGGAAATCTCGGTGACACCGGCGCGAGGATCATGTTTCACGGGCACCCGAGAGTTTGCTCGTATGACATTTAGGTGGCTTTTTTGCGACATTTAAGCGGACCGCGAAGTTCCAACGCCATAGGGCCGGTCTCCGGTCCCAAATCGCCTTGACGCGACACCGGCGGCGAGCTTGGCTGTCGGCAAGTTGACCTCGCATCGAACGGGAAAGCGCCGTCTTTCGACAGCGCGGAGACTTTTGTGTGGAGCTTTGCTCGGGTGTGGCCTGGCCTCGCTCGGGTGCGCCTCGCCCATCATGCCTCCTCAAATGGGCGACGATCCTGCCCCCGGCGCTACGAAGCGACCGATCCACGACGGCGGCGCGTCGACCGATGACATCGGGGCATCCGATTTGGTCGACGCGACGGCGGCGATGACGACCGACGGGGCGAGCGACGCGACGAGGCTACCCGACGTGCGCGGCACCACGCGCTACGAGAGCATGCTCCCGCTCACGACGTTCGCGCTCGCCACGGGGGCGCGCGAAGGGCCGCTCGGATTGACGATGGGTACCGACGGCGCGCTCTGGTTCACCGAGCTCCGGCAAGCTCGCATCGGCCGCATCACGATGAGCGGAGAGATCACGCAGTTTCAACTGCCTCCGGGCGAGGGGCCGAGCGGTATCGCCGTGCTCAACGACGGTACGGTCGGCTATACGCGATTCTTCGAGAACGCGATTGGCTTTTTGCCCCCCCACGGGCCCATCGTGCAAATCGGCCTCCCGCGTGAGCCGGGACCCAACGCGTCGACGTGCGGGCCCGACGGCTACATCTGGTTCACCGAGACGACCGCCAACAAGATCGGCCGCTATATCGGATCCTCGCACACGTTCGACGAGTTCGCGGTGCCCACGCCAGACGTCAGGCCCCTGGCGATTGTATCAGGCCCCGACGAAGCGCTGTGGTTCACCGAAGGTTCGGGTGGCATAGGACGCGTCGGCGTCGAAGGCGGCGTCACCGAATTCGTGGTCCCGTCGAGCGGCGGCACGGGCGATATCACGTTGGGTCCCGATGGCGCGTTCTGGTTCACCGAGCCCGCTGCGGAGCGCATCGGTCGGATCACGCTGGCGGGTGCCGTTGCGGAGTGGACGCTGCCCCCCCTATCGATCACCGCCAACGCGCTCGGATCCATCGCGACCGGACCCGACGGCAACGTGTGGTTCACCGAGCTCGCGGCGCCGCGCATCGGGCGAATCACGCCGGAAGGCAAGCTCACGATGTTCGGCATCCCGAAAAACGAGAGCGAGCCACGCGCGATCATTGCGGGCCCCGACGGTCACCTTTGGTTCACCGATTCGCACGACGATTCACTGAATCGGATCGACTTTTGATGGACAACCAGGCGACGGCGAGCAAACAGGGCAGGACGGGGAGCCGCGCCGCGCTGTCGTGCGCACCGGACAATCGGCAACCGCAACCATAGATCGGCGGCGGCTCGGGGGTGGTCGTGGGCAAGTCGGCGTGGTTGGGATCGCCGCCCCAGGCGATCTCGTCGAAGTCCCGCGCGCCGTCGCCGTCGCTGTCGGCACGGCCGAGGCGAAGGATCGCCCGGCGAAGCGACGCGTCGTCGTTCGCCGCGAGGCCCTCGGCCACCATCGCGCGAGCGAGCAGCGTATCGGCCGGGTTGGTGCCCGCATCGGCGGTGATGGGAGACGCGTGACAGACGGCGCACGGCGGCGTCACGCCGAGGGCGAGCTCTTCCCGCAGCACCCCCGGAAACGAGGGCGACGCTGCCGCGGGGAACGCCCAAACGAACCCCGCGAAGATGATCGCGAACAAGTGATGCGCGCGCACCGAAAACTCAAGGCTGCGGCGTGTAGCGGAG
>DATEMX010000602.1:0-2229 GCA_035275365.1 Polyangiaceae bacterium
CGCTTTCCAACGCCGTCATGGCGTCGTCGAGCTTGTGCTGGGCGGCGTTGGCCTTGGCGAGGTCGACCAGCTTTTGCGGGTCCTTCGGGTCCTTGGCAACGCGCTCCTTGGCGACATCGAGCGGGGGCGCGTGCGCGTCGGGGACGAACTGCGTCCGATAGCGATCGAGCCTCCTGCCGAGCCACGCTCGAAGGCGTCGATCGAGCTCGGCCGCTGGGATCCCGAGGGCGCGGGTCACGACCTCCTCGTTTCGCTTGCCCGCTCCCCAAAGACGCAGCATTTCCGTGATCTTGCCCAACCCGAAGGTCTCGGCGAGGTACACTTGAATCTGGCTGGCCGCGTAGTACGCCGTCATGACGTCGCGCGCGTCGTCGGCGTGGGTGAAGGCCTGGTTGAACTGATCGATCGCGGGGACACGGCCGCCTTCGAGGGCGGCGTAAAGCGAAGGATCCTCCTCGCGTTGCCACTCGGGGCGTCGCACGATCGTTTCGTACTCGCTGAGCCCCTCGGTAAACCAACGGGGCACGCGGCTCTTGGAGAGCTGAATGGCGAACACGTGCCCAAGCTCGTGCCAGAGGACGTTGCCCCAATTGAACGGCTCGGCCTTGGGACTCATCGCCGCCAGCGTCTTTCCGAAGCAAACGCCCTGAATGCCGACGCTGGGCAGGCCGCTCGTGCGAATGCTGAAATGTTGCTTGCTCGCGTAGAGCTCGATCGAAATGGGGGTAGTCGGTGTAAAGCCGTACCGCTTCACCATCGAGGCCCAGGCCTCGCCGAGCATGGCCGGCACATAGCGCGAGAGGACCGCCTTCTCGTCCTTGTGGTAACGGATGCGAAAAGGTGTGCCCTCGACGGTCTCGTACGAGGTGGCAATGTCTTTCTCGTAGAGATTCAGCGTGTTGAAGACGCGGACGTTGAAGTGGTCTTTGTCCCAAGCCTTGCGAAGAGCCGTGAGGCCTGCCGCGTCGTCGCCCGCGCGAATCGAGTTGATCCCGAGATCGGCCCACGCCTTGGCGTCACCCGGATCGATCTTGATGGCGTCCTTCATCATCGCCACGATCTCGTCGTAGCGATGCTCCCAATCGGCGAACTCTCCTACGATCTGAAAGAAGCGGGTAAATTCGGGGTTTTTGGCGAAGACACTCTGCTTGACCTTCTCGAACCCGGCGCGATCGTCGGACAAGAAGCGAACCGCGGCTCTCATCGAGAGCAGCTCGAGATCGCCCGGGTTGACCGCGAGCCCCCGATCGACCTCTGCGTCGGCGCGTGCGAGATCCATCGTGCGAAGCGCGAGCCCCGCGGCCACGAAGAAGGCGCCTTGGCTCTTGGGATCGACGGCGAGCGCCTCCTTGAGCTCGTGCTCGGCCGCGTCGAAGTCGAGCGCTTGGTCGAGCTTTACGTGGGCCATGGCCACATGCGCGGGAGCGTGGTGCGGAGCCAACTTGAGCGCTTCTTTGACGACTTCCTCGGCGTGCCCGGGGTCGTATTTCTCCAGAAAAAGCTCGGCGCGGTAGAGCAGCGTCTCCACGCGCCGTTTTCCGCCTTTCTCCGCCTGGTTGTAGGCGTCGTTGGCGTCTTTCGCGCTGCGCAAGAGGTGCGCGGCACGGCCGACGAGCGTCAGACCTTCGACGTCGCCCGGGGTGATGGCGTTCCGGTTGTAGTCGGAAATGATGGTCATGAGCGGGTCCTGTGCGTCCGCTCGCTTCCCCACCTTGATGTAGAGCTCGCCCAGGAGGAGCCGCGCCCGCCGCGCGTTCGGGTCGTTCTTGACGGTCTCGAGCACCGAGATGGCTTCGGTGATCTTGCCTAGCCGAGAGAGCGCATCGGCCTGCACGGCGGCGGCGTCGCTGCGGACGGCGCGATCGCTCTGCGCGCTGGCGGCGGTCTTCGCCGCTTCGGCATAGCGCCCGGTGGCGAGCTCGACGCGCGAGAGCCCTAGCAAGGCGGGGCCGCGCGTAGCGCCCTGTGTCAGCGATTTGAGGCTCTTTTCGGCCGCCTCATAGTCGCTCGATTCGAGCATCGCGAGCCCCGCCTCCAGCTTCGATGGCGCCTGTGCGCGCGAGGCAACGCCAGAGAGCGCGACGATCGAGAACGCGGGAATGCCCCGCGCCAAGGCGTTGACCCACTTCCGATTCGTCAGCATGGCCTGGGCGTAGCTTGAAAGGACCTCGTCGCGCGCACAAGCCACGAACGACCTAGAAAAGACCGAACGGCTTTGAAAACGTCGAC
>DATEMX010000603.1:0-2603 GCA_035275365.1 Polyangiaceae bacterium
GGCGGAGGCCGACCCTCGAGCCATGGCCATTTTGCTCGCCGAGCTTTCTTCGGAAATCGGGGCGGAAAGTCTCGGTATTTTGGAGATCGTTTCGGTCCACAGGCCCGAAGCACAAACGAAGCTCGTCCCTCTCGAAGACGTCAGTGCGATGCCTCGCGTGCAAGAGGCAAGCGCCACGGGCGCCCCGCTCCCCACGCGCTTACTACCGACCCCGGTCGAGCTCACGGTGATGCCCGGGAGAGGGCTCACCGTGTCGATCGACAACCAGTTGTTCTCGGTCCTCGCCACGGATTCCCCCCTGCGTATCGACCAAGTCGAATGGTGGACATCGTCGCCCGTGTGTCGCGACTACTTCCGAGCTTGGCTTTCGTCGGGCAAGAAGAACGTAGAAGCTTGGGTCTTCACCGATCGAACCACGGGCCGCTCGTTTTTGCACGGCTACTACGATTGACGCGGGCCATGGTCGCTTTTGCCGAGCTCGCCGCCAAAACGAATTTCTCTTTGCTCGAGGGCGCATCGCGGCCCGAAGAGATGGTCGACGCCGCGCAAAAGCTAGGCCTTCACGCGGTGGCCATCGCCGACAGCCGCGGGCTCTATGGATCGGTTCGCGCCCACGTCGAGGCCCAAAAAATAGGGCAACGCGTCATCGTCGGCGCCGAGATCGAGATCGGCGCGAGAGAGGCGATAGGGCCGTTCGGCACTGCGGTTTTGCTCGTGCAGAACAAAATCGGCTACCGAAACCTCTGTCGTCTCCTCACGAGCGCGCATGCCGGTCTCCCCCGCGAACAGGCTCGCTTGGAGATGTCGGAGCTGGCGAACCACGACGCCGGCCTCACGCTCATTTTGACGACGCCCAAGGGCGGCGAGATGCGAACAGCCAAAGACATTTTCGGCGAGCGCGCATTTTTGGCGACGAGCCGTAGCCTTTCGCAAGGCGATCGAGAGCGTGAATCGCGAGCCAAGCGCGCGTCGGCTCGATACGGCCTTCCTCTCGTCGCGACCTCTCGCCCGCTCTTCCACGATCCTTCGCGAAAGCACGTGGCCGACGTGCTCCAGTGCATCCGCGAGAAAACAACCCTCGACCGAGCAGGTACCCGACTTTCTCCCAACGCCGAGGCCTACCTTCGGTCGCCCGCGGAGATGTCCCGCATTTTCGACGACGCCAAAGAACGTTTGGCTGTCACCGTCGAAATTGCCGACGCGTGTCGGTTCTCGCTCGGCGAGCTCCAGTATTCCTTTCCGTGCGACGACGTAGCTCAGGGCGAAACGCCCGACGGCGCGCTCGCCAGGCTGGTGCACGAATGGGCGCCCCGCCGCTACCCTGGCGGGGTTCCGGGCCAAGTTGCTTTGCAACTGGAAAAAGAGCTCTCTCTCGTCGCCAAGCTGAAAGTGGCCCAGTTCTTCTTGTCGGTCTACGAGGTCGTGAAAATCGCGCGCGACAAGGGCATCTTGTGCCAGGGGAGGGGGAGCGCCGCCAACAGCGCAGTGTGCTACGTGCTCGGCATCACCGCTGTCGATCCGGTGAAGACGAGCCTCCTCTTCGAGCGATTTTTGTCGTCCGAGCGCGACGAACCTCCCGATATCGACGTCGATTTCGAGCACGAGCGGCGCGAAGAGGTGATCCAAGCCATCTACGAGAAATACGGTCGCGAGCGGGCGGCCATGGTCTCCGAAGTCACTTGCTACCGCGGGAAAAGCGCCATTCGGGAAACGGCGAAGGTCTTTGGTCTCTCGCTCGAACAAGCCGGTCGGCTCACGCGAATGGTCAGTCACCACGACCCCGTCGAAGCGAACACCGCGCGCCTCCGCGAAGCAGGGTTCGATCCCAGAGACCAACGCGTCCGCTTGGTCATGGAGATCGCGCGCGAGATCCAAGGATTTCCCCGTCACATGTCGACGCACGTCGGTGGCTTCGTCTTGTCGGCGAACCCGCTCGACGAGGTTTCGCCCATCGAACCCGCCAAAATACCCGGCCGCACGGTCGTTCCTTGGGACAAAGACGACATCGATGCGCTCGGTTTTTTCAAGGTCGACGTGCTCGGGCTCGGCATGCTCACCGCCATCCGCAAGGCCCTTTCGCTCGTTCACGAGGGGCGTCTCGCCACCCCCGGCGCGGCAGCGGATGCAAGCTCGACCAGCTTCGATCCCATCCAGGCTCTCGCCGAAATCCCGCCCGAGGAGTCGAAGGTTTACGACGCGATTTGCCAGGCCGACACCATCGGGGTCTTCCAAATCGAAAGCCGCGCGCAGATGTCCATGTTGCCCCGCATGAAGCCACGGAAGTACTACGATCTGGTCATCGAGGTCGCCATCGTGCGCCCCGGACCCATCCAAGGGGGTATGGTGCACCCCTATCTCCGGCGCCGGAGCGGACAAGAAGCGCACACGTTGCCGCATCCTTCGCTCGCGTCCATTTTGGATCGCACGTTCGGCGTGCCGCTCTTTCAAGAACAAGTGATGCAAATCGCCATCGCGGGCGGCGGGTATACGGCTGGTGAGGCCGACGAGCTGCGTCGTGACATGGCGGCGTGGAAGCGCTCGGGCAAGCTCCTCCGCCACCAAGACAAGCTGCTCCGAGGCTTCGTCGCTCGTGGCATCTCGCG
>DATEMX010000604.1:0-2922 GCA_035275365.1 Polyangiaceae bacterium
AAGCAGATCTCGGCGCCGCGCAAGCGCGGGCATTCGGCCTCTACGTAGCCGCGCACGAGACGGATGGTGGTGCCCATCGCCTCGAGCCCTTTGAGGTGCTGATCGATGGGCCGCGCGCCGATAGCACAGCCGCCGGGCAGCGAAACCTTGGCCCTTCCGAAGCGCGCAAGGAGCGGTCCCAAGACGAGCACGCTCGCTCTCATCTGCTTGACGAGCTCGTAAGGAGCCTCGGGCTTCACGTCCGATCCGGCCTTGACCCGCACCTCGGGCGCGTTGACTTCGCAGCCTCGCCCCAAGAAGCGGAGCAATGCGGCGGTGGTCTCGATGTCGCGGAGCGCCGGAACGTTTCGGAGAAGACTCTCGCCGTCGGAGAGGAGCGTCGCACAGAGAATGGGGAGCGCCGCGTTCTTCGCTCCACTCACTTCGACGGTGCCTTGAAGCCGCTTGCCCCCGCGAATTCGTATTGCGTCCATGAATCAGCTCCGGTTCTAGCACTACTGCCGCAGACTTTGGCAGGAGCAGATCGCGTTCATCCAAATCTGCGGCGATAGTGCTAGCACCGATCGGCCGCCGCTCGGCAATGAGGAGCTGACGCCGGAGTCGGGCGCGGCTACCCTCGTCCGCCATGCGGATTGCCCTGACCCACAACCTCCGCCTCCACGACTCGGTCGACGAAGCCGAGTTCGATTCGCCCGAGACCATCGACGCGCTGGCCCAGAGTCTCGCGTCGGCGGGGCACGACGTCGAGCGTATCGAGGTGTCGGGGCCCGCGTCGAGGCTCGTGGCAAGGCTCGAAGCCTATGCTCCCGACCTCATCTTCAACAGCGCCGAGGGCCGGCGCGGCAAGATGCGGCGCGGGTTCTATCCGGCGCTCTTCGAACAGCTCGGGATGCCTTCGACGGGCTCCGATTCGTATTCGCTGTGCGTCACGCTCGACAAAGCCCTCACCAAGAAGATCGTCGCCGGCTTCGGTGTGCCGACGCCTCGCGGTCGTTTCATCACGCGCGAAACGCTGCGAGCGGGCGGCCTCGACGATCTCATCTTCCCGGTCATCGTCAAACCGAACTACGAGGGATCCTCCAAAGGCATCACGCAGAGCTCGGTCGTCGACGAGCCGGTCGAGCTCGCGCGGGCCATCGAAGAGATGTTGCCCATTTACCCCGAGGGTCTGCTCATCGAGCAGTACATCGCGGGAACCGACGTCGCCGCCTGCTTTCTCGAAGGTCTGCCCCCGCTCGAGCGCGTCATGACGCCGGTCGAGTGCGTCGTCGGCGCAGGGTACCCGCGCGTCCACGCCATCTATGACTACGACCTGAAACACGGCGCTCGCGAGCACGTGACCCGGCGCGCACCCCCTCAGCTCCCCGACGCCGTCATCGAAAAAATTCGCGGCATGTCCGAGCGCATCGCGCTCGCGCTCGGCCTGCGCGACGCCGCCAAGATCGATCTTCGCGTCGCGCCGAACGGGCAGGTGTGGTTTCTCTCCAGCACGGCCCTGCCCACGTTCGATCCAGGCGGCGCGCTCTTCGCCGCGAGCGCCCGTCACGGGCTGAGCTACACGGCCACCGTGCTCACGACCCTGAAATCCGCCGCCGTTCGCGCGGGGCTCGGCGCGCTCCTCGAAGCGGGGCGCCCGCGCGCCGGTCGTTCGCGGCGCGCATGTCTCAAGATCGGGCTCGCCTTCAACATGAAGCGGATCGACACCACTGCCGACGACACCGAAGCCGAGTACGATTCGCCTCGCACCATCGAGGCCCTCACCAAGGCGATCGAGGGCTATGGTCACCAGGTGGTCCCGCTCGAAGCCACCGGCGATTTTCCGCGGGCCCTCATGACGAGCGGCGTCGAGCTCGTCTTCAACGTCGCCGAAGGTATCCGTGGTCGCAACAGGGAGGCGCAAGTCCCGTCGCTGTGCGAGCTTTTAGGCGTCCCCTATACCGGCAGCGATCCGGCAACGCTGTCGCTCTGCCTCGACAAGGGTCTCGGCAAGCGCATCCTGCGCGAGCAGGGCATCGACACGCCGGCGTTCCAAGTTCTGGTCACCGGGCGCGAGAAACTCCGGCCCTTTCGATTCCCCGTGATCGTGAAGCCCAACGCCGAGGGCACCTCCAAAGGCATCACCAAAAATAGCGTGGTCGACGACGAAGCCGGCGTCCGCGCTGCGGCTCGCGAGCTCATCGATCGCTACGACCAACCGGCCCTCGTCGAAGAGTACATCACCGGTCGAGAGTTCACTGTCGGCTTGCTCGGTGAGCGCCGCCCCCGCGTCCTTCCCGCGATGGAGGTCGTCTTCCTCCACCCGCTCGAGCGGCCCGTCTACGACTACGAGTGCAAGCAGCGCTGGGAGGAGCACGTTCGCTACGAGTGCCCCGCCAAGCTCACGAAAGAAGAAGAGCGTGCCATCGAGCGCGTCTGCAGGGCAACCTTCATGGCGCTCGGCTGCCGCGACGTCGCGCGCGTCGATTTGAAGCTGGCGCCCGACGGTACCGTGTGGGTCATCGAGGTGAACCCTCTGCCCGGCCTCACCCCCGACTACTCCGATCTTTGCCTCATCGCCAACGGTGCCAAGATCGACTACCGAACGCTCATTGGAGAGATCTTGGCCGGCGGCCTCAAGCGCTGGCGCGAACGCCAAGAGCGGGCGAAAGAAGTCGCTCACCTTTCGGTGCTCGCGCCGGTGCCCGTGCCCGAGCCGGTGGTGGAGGCACGCCCCGATGACGCGGCGAGGCCGGTCGAGGCGGCGATCCCAGCCGACAACTAGTGCCGTTTGGCCAAAGTCTGACCAGACTTTGGCCAAACCCGCGCTTCGCGCTGAGGCGGCTTCGCCGCCTGGCACTATCCTTTTGTCTCCGGGGCTTTGCCCCCGCCCCGCCGGGGCAAGCCCGGAACAGGGCCCCACCCCCACGGCACCTCCGGCGCCGA
>DATEMX010000605.1:0-3839 GCA_035275365.1 Polyangiaceae bacterium
GCGACCGACGAGCAGGCGCCCGGGCAATTGGCGTTTTCGCCCTTTTGGCCGGCGCTTCCGGCGGCGCCGTTTTGCGCAGCGCCGCCGGGCGAACCGTCGCCGCCGTTTTGCGCGATGATCTGCCCGCGCGTGATGACAACGGTCGCCGCGCCCGAAGCGATGATTCCCACGGAGGCCCCGCCGCCATGGCCCGCGCCGCCACCTGCTCCGCCGACGCCGCCGCAACCGCACGCCCCCTTCGTTGCGCTCACCATCGTCGTTCCGCGCTCCGAGCACGCGAGCGTCAAGCAGAGTCCGCTCGCGGGCGAACAACCCGCGAGGTAGCAGCTCGCCGATTCGCCGGCGATCCCCGGCGTACCGTTGTGACCGGCGAGACCGGCCAATCCTGGATTGCCGTTGCCGGGCATGTAGCCGAGCAAGGAAAGAGCCCCGGCAGGCGCGAGCGCCGGAGCCACGGCCGAAGATGCTGAAAAGCCGTCGCTGCAGTTCGTTTGGCCGTTGCCACAGACCGGCGGCGTCGCCGCAACGACGGTAGTCGTCACGCCGCCGGGCCCACCCGCCCCCGCCTTGATCACAACGTCTTCGAGGGCGAACGGCGTGCCCGCTCCGAAGACGGCGACGCCGTAGCAAGATTGGCCCGCCTGATCGGGGAGCGAATCACCTGCGGCCTTCGTGAAGATCGAAAGGGAGCGAAGCACGGTGCGCTTGTCGAGTGACTGCACACTGACACCGACGTTGGTCGGCGACGCGACGGCGGTCTTGCGGGGTGAATCAGCCGAACAGTCCCGTTCCCAGACCGCACCCACACGGCGAAATCCTCCACGAAGGGTGAGCCCTCCGTGCTGTTGCACGAGTTTGACCTGCTCCGCGTAAATCCCCTGGTCCAAAAACACCGTGCTCTTCTGGGAGGCCACGACGAGCGCGAGCCCCTCGGCGATCGTCTTCACGGGTAGCGCCGCGCTGCCGTCTCCCGAAGACGCTGCCGCCGCGCTCACGAAGACGCCGGCGCCCGCCGACTCAGCCGGATCGCACGTGGGATTCTGCGGAACGTCGAAGCCACCTTCGTCGGCGTCCAACGACTCGCCGCCTCCGTCGGCCGTTGCCTCGTGAACGTCAGTGCCGGCCTCCGCTCGAGATTGGTTTACGTCAGCTCCCGAGTCGGCCTCGGGTGCCGACACGAACTCTTCGCCGCCGCACGCTTGGCCGAAAAGCGTGAGCAGAGCGACCGAACCCGTCCAGACAAGCGCGCCAAGGCGCCGAGCGCGTCGAAGTACCACCATGCGCATGTCCGACAGACTACCACCCGTCGCCATGCTGGCGAGTGTCTCCCAGAAACGATCACTCTGCCCCGCGAGAACGCGAGAACGAATGAGGCGTGCAATCTCGCGCTACAGATGAACGGGGAAGGGACGTTCTCTCAGTGTTGAGGTGAAGTCGAAATTGAAACTAACCTTGATCTTGGAAAACGCTTACATCGTCGTCGCTTCGGGGCTCTTGCTGACGACGTTGGGTTGCGGGGGCTCAACCTTCACGAGCGACGTCCCTACCGAGGGCGGCGCTGGATCGACCAGCCCGCCGACGGCGGCAAGCACAGGGTCTGGAGGCTCAACGAGTGTCGGTGCAGGTGGTGCCGTGGGTGATCCGCCGGAAGCGTCCTTGACGAGCGGTGCCGGCGGAATGAACACGAAAGCGGACGCAAGCGCGACCGGCGCGGGTGGAAGCGCGGGGCAAGGTAGCGGGGGCTCGAGCATGGGCGGCACCGACGCGAGCGTGCTCGACGCCAGGCGCGTCGACGCCGCCCCCGATGTCGTCGACGCCGCGATTCAGGAATGTAAACCGGGTACCTTCGAATGCGACGCCATGGTCCCACGCCGGTGCACCGATCTCGGCGTGTGGAAGCCGTACACGTGCGGGCCGCTCGCACTGTCGAATGTCGACGCCATCGACGTCACGAGCTTCGCGGCGTTCACGCTCGGCTTCCGCTGCAAGACACTCACGGTGTGCGGCGTCTCACAGGGGTGCAACTACTTCGCCGTCGACTCGATGCTCGGCTCGCGACAGTCGGGCGAAGCCATATATTACGACGGTCGCACGCTCAACGCTCCCGAACCCGTGCAGATCAAGCTCGATGTGGGTGCCGCCAGTCAGTGCATGAACCCGAACGTCACCATCCAGGCGGGCGAAAGCTTCGTCATCTCGGTGGGTCCGAGCAGCAAACGCGTCTATTTACCCGCGTTCAGCGGGCACGCGTTCGTGTTCTACGTCCGCGAAGACGGCGCCACGTTCGAAGACAAGGGGCTCACCAAGCGCCTACAAGGCCCGCCCGGCTAACACGACTCCCTCGACGAGCTCGGCCCTGTGCTGCTCCGGTACTCGCCATTCTTGAAGGCCGTCGTCGATTCCGACATCGATACTCGCAAAAGTAGCCGCAAGGAAAGTAGCCGCAAGGATTGTTGTACAGTTGGGCATGCCTCCTCGAGTATTGCCACGGGCCGAGCGCTCCGCACATGCGTTCCCGTAACAAGAGGGATGGCACCTCCCGCAAGGTCGACGCCACCGTGTGCCTCGGGTGCCACACGCCCGACCAGAACCTCGGCACCTTCGACTATGCAGTCGCGGTCAAAGCGATCCTCGGCCCGGGCCACGGCGCGCCGCCGAGACCGTAGACCCGAAGTTCGTGCGCTACTGTTGTTGCTGCTGCGCCTGTTTCTGCGCGGCCTGTTGCAGCGCTTGCTGTTGGGCCGATTGCGACATCCCTTGAAGCTGCGCGCCGCGAGCGCGCTGCGCGTCTTGCACGTGGACTTCGACGGCCATCGACTCGCCCGCGCCTCCGCGGCGAAAACCGCGAACGGGGCACGCGTCGAGGTAATCGAGACCCACCGCGAGCTGCACGTGCCGCCCGCCCTGCATCGTGCGGTTGGCGATGTCGTAGCCGAGCCAACCCACGCCTGAAATCCAAGTCTCCACCCACGCGTGGCTCGCGAGGTGGTCGGTTCCCTGCGCGGCGAGGTAACCGCTCACGTAGCGCGCGGGAACTTCGAGCAGGCGCGCGCACGCCAGGAAAATGTGAGCGTGATCTTGGCAAACACCCGCCTCGCGGCCGAACGCGTCGGCCGCGGCGGTTGCCGCATGAGTGACGCCGGGCCGGTATTCGACGCGATCGCGGAGCGCGGTCATGAGGCGCTCGAGCCCTTTCACGCGGTCGGCCGCGAACTCCTTGCGAAAATCGGCCGCGAACGAAGCGAGCGCGGCGTCGGCTTGGGTGAGCGGCGTCGAGCGGAGATACACCTCAGCCGCCTGGGGCCCGAGCTCGAGCGTACCCTGCCCCTCGTCGCCCTCGACTTCGACTTCGCCGCGCGCGCGCACCTTGATTTCGGCGTGCGGCCTGGCCACGACCAAGAGGTGAGCGTCGTTGCCGAACGCGTCGGCCCAGGGGCGAGGCGCGGCCGGGGCTTCGAGCCGCCACGAGATGACCTTCTGCCGGCTCGTCGATCGCGGCGAGAGGCGCAGATATTGAACGCTGTAGTCGGCTGGACTCTCGTAGCGATAGACGGTCTCGTGAACGACGGCGACGCGCATGCTGCCTCCTAACACTACTGCTGCGGATTTCTCGCTACCAGATCGATCGTCGGAGCGGACATACGCCAACTCAAGGACTGACCGTGACGGAGTGGACGGAGTCCTACGAAGCGAAGCGTAGTGCACAGGCAGATTTGGGCTGCTCTCGGCTCGAGCGGCGAGCGGTGGCGGCTCGTTCTGTCCGAAACTAGGTGGTTCCGACAGCCTCGCCGTATTTTACGTTGGGTCTCAGCCATTTTGGACGATCGTGATCTGCTCCT
>DATEMX010000606.1:0-14850 GCA_035275365.1 Polyangiaceae bacterium
GGCCCATCGTGGTAGGCAACGATGGAACGAACGGCGGCCTCGGCGCGGCAACGGAAGTCAACAAGGTGAGTTGCGCGAGCTGCCACGATTCGGCCAATTGGTACGTCGACACCCGCTCGAGACCGCGCAACACGTCGCTCGGCGTCAACTGGGACATTCGCAACTCCGCGACGCTGGTGAACGCTCAGTACTACAAATGGGTCGAAAACGACGGCTTCAACGAAGCCGAGTGGCAAGAAGCGATCACCGCCGTCGAGCTCTTCTGGGTCATGGGGGGCTCGCGACTGCGGGTGGCGCACGCCATCTACGACCACTACCGAGACGACTACAACGCGGTCTTCGCCGATGCTCCGCTCGACCCGAGCCTCGCTGCCGATGCCCCCGACGCGGCGCGCTTTCCGCCCGACGGGCTGCCCAAGGCGCTCACCGCCGACGGCGCGAACGCGGCGGACGGCCCATGGGAGGCCATGAGCGACGCCGACCACGACATCGTCAACCGCATCTTCGTCAACTTCGCGAAGGCCTGCGGGGCCTATGTGCGCCTTCTGGTGAGCCGCAACGCTCCATTCGACAAATACGTGGCCGGCGACTATGGGGCACTGCCAACCGACGCCAAAGACGGACTCAAACTCTTCATCGGCAAGGCCAACTGCGTGCACTGCCACAAGAGCCCTCATTTCAGCGACGACGACTTCCACAACACCGGGTGGGCCCCCGATCGAAAGCAGGTTCACCTGCTTTCGCCGCCCCCGGGCGGCGAAATGGGCGTCGTGGAAGACGGCCGATTCACGGGCATCGTCTTCGTGACCGCCAACGAATTCAACAGCGACAGCAAGTGGAGCGACGATCAGCACACCGGGAAGCTGACCGATCTCGTCGCGAAAGAATCCGACAAGGGCAAATGGCGGACGAAGGGCCTACGTTCCATCGCCAAGACCGATCCGTTCTTCCACAACGGTCAGTTTCCGACGCTGCCCGACGTGTTGAAGTTCTACAACAACGGGGGTGCCGATGCCGACTTCATTGGAACCAAGGACGAGGTCATGAAGAAATTGAATCTCTCCGACGGTGAGTTGAGCAACTTGGACAAATTTCTCGGGCAGCTCACCGGCGATCCCATCCCCTCCTTCCTTCAGACGGACACGAGCGCGCCCTGAACATCGAGACCAACGAAGCACTTGACGAAAGTCCGATGCAGAGAAAGAGTTAGTCGGCAATGACGCCGTCGATGTCGGGTAGCGCGAACGAGAGGTTTTCCATCGATTCCACGGAGACGGACGGGGGCATTGCCGTGAGGCTCTCGGGCAACGCCGACATGATCGTCACCGGCCACCTCAGCAGCTACCTCGAACGCCTCCACACCGACGCAATGGCCAAAGGCATGCGACAGGTGACCTTCGACGTTCGCGAGCTATATTTCTTGACTTCGTCTTGTCTCAAGTGCATCGCCACGTTTCTCAGCGGCGCCGCGTCGGTCGAACCCGAGCGTCGGTATCGGGTGCGATTTTTGGCGAACCACATGCTGCATTGGCAGCGTCGAAGCCTCGAGGCTCTGCGCTGCGTCGCTACCGACATCATCGAGATCGAGACCGATCCGAGCAGCGCTACATGACCGAGCATGATCTCGGTCATGTAGCTTGTCGATTCTTCGGGGCGGCACGCGCCGGAGTGGACGGAGTCCAGCTCGCTGGACGGAGTCCACGGACGCCTATGGAGCGAAGCGAAGTGAAAAAGCGTCGTTTTTCGGGCCCCACCCCACGCGAACACGCTTCGCTCGATGCGGAGAGTGTTCGCGAATCGCGAACGCTGATTTAGCCCTCGAGGGTGACCAGACGCACGGCGACGCAGCGAAGTGCGTTCATGCTGCGCCGTTGCCACGGCGTCGTGTCGCTGGCAACGAGGTGGATCCGATACTGCGCCGCGGGTTCGAGATCGCGCACGTGACCGATCCACGCCACGAAGCGCTTGAGGCAAGCCGAGCTCATGAACTCGAGCTCGGTGAAATCGACGACGACGCGTTGGACGCACAGGTTGGTTGCCTCTGCATGCAAATGCGTGAGCATGCGAGCCACGGCTTCGGCGGCCTGCAGGCCTGCCTCGCCGACGAGCGACAGGCGGAGCTCCGCGCCGTCGAACGTGCCGCTGCTGGCAAAGCGATTGGCCGTGGTGCTGAGCGACTGGACGGGGTTCACGCGGCCCCCTCTCGCAACGGCGTTCGCGCGGCAATGCAGACCACGGAGCCCTTCACCTCGCAGCTCAGCGACATCTCCGCCTCCGCGCCGATGCGCGCCAGACCGAGCCCCGAACTGCTCACGGCCTCGACCTCCCCCGTGAGAAGACCTTCGTAGTAGGCGAGCGCGCTCGGTGCTTCCCGCATGGCTCTGAGGAGGCGTTGGAGGTTCGCGACGTTGGTGGGATCGGCGTCGTTCCACGAGACGACCCGCGCCAGTCCCGTCGATCGCGTCACCTCGACCTGAAGCGTCGTCTCCGCCGACGTGGCGAACTTGACCGCGTTCTCGACGAGCTCGTGGGTAGCGAGCGCCAACCGCGAGCCGAGATCGGCGTCGTGCAAGACGGCGCTGTAGAAACCCGAGACGAAACGCCGCACCGTCGAGACGAGCTCCAGACACGGCCGAAATCGAAGTTCGAAAAAGGCGCGGTCTCCCCCAGGACTCTCCATGTCGATAGTCATGCGAACGTGCGGCTCAATTCCTGGGGCGACGGGTGCAGGCCCACATGCGAGACGGATCAGCGTGTGTGCGGCGTCTGGCGACGGATGTCGAAAGTTGACGCACCGACTTCGCCATTCTCTCTTATGCTGCACCAGACTTCCACCGGAATCAGACCCGAGACGTCCTGCCCCCCATCGAGACTACGCATGCCACGCTCATGAGGTTTGCCCCGCACAAGCAGCCGAAGTTCGTTCTCGTAGCTGCCGTCGTCGCCCTCGGTTCGGAGCACGCCGCGCTCGCCGAAGAGACGCCGCCGCTGGCATCGATCGTGCCCTTCCCTGCTTCGAACGACGACGCGCGGCTGCGTGAGTTGGAGCGGCAAAACCGCCTCCTCCGCGAGGACCTCGAACGGCTCAAGGCGGACCACGACTTCACCAAGACCCGCGTCGAGCAGGTCATGCCTCTGACCAATCGCATCTCTGGCTACCTCGACCTCGGGTTCTTCTATGTGCAGGGCAACGGGTCCGGGGTCCGCCGGGACGCCGGCAACGTGCGCTTTCCCGAATATGCCTCGGCGGGCCAATGGGTCTTCGGCGGCGATCCCCTTTCGACCGCCGTCAATGCGCGCGGAGAGCCCGCTTCCACCGGGGAGTCGCGGGCTATCTTGTGGAACCCGATCAAGGCGGGAGGCTCGCCGACGTTCATCGCCAACGCGCTGAACGTCGGCCTCTTCACGGGCGTGGGCGACGATCTGACCGTCAACGGAATGTTCGATCTCGTCCCGCGCGGGCGCGACGTGTCCGATGGCGCGGGCCTCTTTCTCGGCGATTTTTTGGACGTCAAGCTCGCCTACGTCGACTACTCGCCGGTCCCCGGCGTGTTCTCGATCTCCGCGGGCAAATTCGATTCCGTCATCGGGCGCGAATACCGCACCAAGGAATCGCCCGATCGGCTGACGGTTACCCCCTCCCTCATTTGCCGGTACACCTGTGGCCATCCCATCGGCGTGAAGGCGCGCCTCCGACTTTTCGACGAAACGCTCGTGCTCCATACTGCGATCACCAACGGTTCGAACGGCGTGGAGACGTTCACGCTCTACAACGAGGTCGACACCAACGGACAACCGACCGCTTCGTCGAGGCTCTCGTACCGATTTCCGGGTGCGGCCCACTTCGAAATGGGCGCGTCCGGGGCCTACGGCGCACAGGACGTCCAAACGAACCCTGCGGTGAAGCAGTGGCACTATGGTTTCGATGCCCACCTGGACTGGAAGGGCTTGGATTTCACCGCCGAGGTCGTGAAAGGCCACGCTCCCGGCGCTTCGGTCCCTGGCGAGTCGCCCTGCTCGGTCGCGCAGTGCCTCAGGTACCAAGGCGCCTACGGTCAGCTCGGCTATCGCGTGAACAACTGGTTCATACCCTTCGTGCGGTGGGACTACCGCGACGCGCTCCACCAGCACGGCGCGTCCTTCGTGTACGTGTCACAACTCATGCGCGCCACAGGGGGCGTGCGACTCGAGCTCGGCACCAACGTGATTCTCAAGGCCGAATACACCTTGAACCGTGAGCTCGGGCGGGTCCCCGAGTTCAAAAACGACATCTTCACGAGCGCGCTCGTGGTCAAGTTCTGACGGAGAGGAAGATGCGCTCTCGTTCCTGGTCCGTTCTCGTCACAGGCTTCGTGCTCGTGCCCCTGGCCGTGTCGGGGCCCGCGCTATCGCTTCCAGGCGGGAGCATCGCGGGCGAGATCATCGTACAGAAAGACGGAAGCAACAAGGACGACCGTTCGCGCGTCGTCGTCTACTTGGAAGGCCTCGTCTCCTCGCCGGCGGCGCACCGCGAAGTGCATCAGCGCGACCAGACCTTCAGCCCCGAGCTCACCGTGGTGGTCAAAGGGGAGACCATCGACTTTCCCAACGACGACAAAGTCTTCCACAACGTCTTCTCGCTCTCCGAACCCGCCAAGTTCGATCTCGGGCTGTACAAATCGGGGGTCACCAAGTCCGTCGCCTTCAACCAAGCTGGCGTCGTCGACGTCTATTGCAACATCCACCCCGACATGTCGGCCAAAGTGAAGGTCGTCGACAACGGCTTTTTCGCGATCACGGGGGCCGACGGGCGCTTCAAGATCGACAACGTTCCGCCCGGCAAGTACCCCGTCGTCGCGTGGCCCGTATCGGGCGACGAGGCACGGGGCGAAGTCGAGATCGCTCCGGGCGGCGCGGCGACCATCTCGCTCACCGTCGTCGAGCGCCCCCGCGCGCGCACCCACTTGCGAAAGGACGGATCGCCATACGGGCGCTACAAGTGAGTGTCTTCGGCGTGAGCCTCGCGGCGGCGGCGTGTCGAAGGCCCCCCGAAAATGCCGCGCGCGACGCCGCGCCGAGCCCTCCCGCCGAAGGGTCCGCCCTGACCGCCGGGACGAGCACGCCGGTGCCCGTCGCGCTTCACCCCGCGGCGCGCTGCGGAGAGTGTCACGGCGCCATCACCAAGGAGTGGCGCGGCTCCGCGCATGCCCGCGCCGACACGAGCCTCGCCTACGCGGCCATGCAAAAGGCGACGAGCGCCGCCGCTTGCGAGCGTTGCCACGCCCCCCTCTTGCGCTTCGCCGAGGTAGGAAGCCTCGCGAGCAAAGACGCCGTCGCGTGCGACGTGTGTCACACGCTGCGCGAGCCCGAGAGGCCTTCTTCGTTCACCATGCATCTCGAAGACATCGTGAAGTACGGACCGCTCTGCGACGCCAAGAGCAACTACTTCCACAAGATGGGTTGCTCGCCGTTTCACGGCACTTCGGACGCCTGCGCCGGTTGTCATTCGCTCCGTTGGACGACACCTAAAGGTGACCTCTTGACCGTGCAGTCCGAGTTCGAAGAGTGGCGCGCCAGCAACTATGCGGTCGAGCGTGTGGAATGCCAAAACTGCCACATGCCCGGAGCCCTCGCCGCGGTCGCGGTCGGGTCATCGCCACGGAGCTCGGTGGGAAGCCACGCCTTCGACCTCGCGAGCCTGCGTAGCGGGGCGGTCGCCCTGCGCATGAACGTGCGAAGAAGCGGGCAAAACGTCGCCGTCGTCGTGAACGTCAAGAACGAGCGCGCCGGACACGATGTGCCCACCGGCGTGCCCGAGCGGCGGCTCGTTCTTCGAGTCGAGGTGCGGGACGCCACGGGGACCGCGAGCGCCAAAGCCGCCCGGTGGTACGGGCGCTTCCTCGTCGACGATCGCGGGCCGGCCCCTTTCTACGAGGCGACCCGCGTGGAGTCGGACACGCGCATTCACGCCAACGAGTCTCGCGACGAATCGTTCACGCTGGCGGCTCCTCGCCGAGGCGAAGTCGTCGCGGCGCTCGTCTTCGTCGACGTGGCGCCGGGCATCGCACTTCGCCTCGGGGTAACGCCCAAAGAGACGACCGTCCTCGAGATCGCCTCACCCTTCGGAGGGCGCTCATCGGCCGGCAGGCCCCAAGACCTCTCTCATCCGGCCGAACCTTGAATCTCCGAACGCTTCTCCTCGCGAGCCTCGCGCTCTTGATCGTCGCCATCGTCGTGCCCACCGTGCTCGCCGTCGCTACGATCGTCGGTCGCGCGGCCGCGGCAAGCGCCATGGGCGACGTGGCTCGCGGAAGCCACGTGGTCGACGATCTTCACGAGTCTCGTCAATCGCTCCTCCGGTCCGAGGCGCGCGTCGTCGCCGAGGAGCCACGCCTCAAAGCTGTCGTGGCCACCGAAGACATCAACCACGAGACCATCCTCGGCGTCGCCGCCGAGCTCCGTCGGGCGCTGCAGAGCAGCATTTTCTTGATCACCGACGCCGAAGGGCGCCTCTTGGCCGACGTCGCCGAGCCGGGCGCCTCGGGCGACGACATGTCGGGCGACGCGCTCATCAAGGGCGCCCTCGAGAAGGGCGAATCCAGCGGTCTTTGGACCCACGACCGCGAGCTCTACGCCGTTCACGCGCGGCGCCTGGCTTTCGGCGCTACGACCGTCGGCGTGCTCGCCGTGGGGTATCCGATCGATGACGCGTGGGCGGCCCGCGTAGCGTCCGACACCGGAAGCGACATCGTCGTCCTCGACGGCGACGATATCACCGCCGCGTCGTTCATCGGCCCCAAGGCGCGCGACGGCCTCGGGCAGACCCTCGCTCACCTTCCCCCGAACCCCGGCACGCCCATCGAGCTGATGGTCGGCGGATCGCGCTATCTGGCGAAATTGCGACCTTTCCCCGGCAAGGCTCGGGCCGGCGTAAAGCTCGTCATCCTGCACTCGCTCGACCGTGCTCTCGAACCAGGCCGGCGCCTGCAACGTGCCCTCTTCGGAATCGCCGCGCTGGCGCTCGTTGTCGCCGTCGCCGGAGCCTTCGTGGCCTCGCGGCGGGTGACGCAGCCGTTCGAAGACCTCCTGCAGGTGACCAGGCAGGTCGCCGGCGGCGATCTCAGTGCGCGCGCGAGCGAGCGAGGCGTCGTGGAGACACGCGTTCTCGGGCGGGCCGTCAACCGCATGGTGAGCGAAATCGCCGCGTCGCAAAAGCAGCTCGCCGAGCGCCAAAGGCTCGAGCGCGAGCTCGAAATCGCCGTTCAGATTCAGACGGCGCTCCTTCCGAGAGACATTCGCGTGCCCGGTCTCGAGATCGCCGCGGGCATGCTCCCCGCCGACGAGGTCGGCGGTGACTACTACGACGTGATTGCCCTCGAAGACGGGTGTTTCATCGGGATCGGCGACGTCGCCGGGCACGGCCTTCGCGCCGGTCTCATCATGCTGATGGTGCAAAGCGCGACGGCGGCGTTGACCCGGCTCGAGCACCAGACGTCGCCGAGCGCTCTTTTGGCCGTGCTCAACGAAGTCCTCGTCGACAACGTCCGCGCGCGCCTCCGGCAGGACGAGCACGTGACGATGTCACTCGTTCGCTACTACGCCGGCGGCCGGATTGTCTACGCTGGCGCTCACGAAGAGATCCTCGTCTGCCGCGCGGAGACCGGCCGATGCGAGACGCTCCGAACGCCGGGCCCTTGGATGGGCGTCCGAGCCGGCGCCGAGGACGTCTTGGTCGACACCGACTTGGCCCTCGTGCAGGGCGACGTCCTCTTGCTCTACACCGACGGCATGATCGAGGAGCGCAACGAGGCACGCGAGCAGTTCGGCATCGAACGGCTCGAGGCCGCGCTCGTGAAGCATCGCACCGAGCCGGTGACGACCATCCGCGACGCGCTCATGGCCGAAGTCGTGCGCTTCACCCACGTCGCCGCCGACGACAAGAGCGTCGTCGTGATCCGCTACTTGGGCCCCTCGGCGGCAACGATATCGCGGCCCGTCACATGAAGGAGTCGGCAGCGCGCGGCACGATAGTCGGCGCGCGCGTTGACGGAATCGAGGCTCGCGCGGAAGAGCTCCACCTCGGAATCGGTGAGCTCGACGCTCGTCGCACGCCCGCTCTTGAACAGCTCGCGACGCACGCGGTACCCTTCTTCCGCGGCGACCAAAGCGCGCTTGGTGGTCCCAATGGCGACACCGGCTTCGTGGAACGTCACGAACGCTTGCATCACTTCCAGCTTGACGCTGTCGCACAACACGGCCTTCTGGAAATCGGTCTCGGCGGCGCGCGCCTCGAGATCGCCGGCGTTGCCGCGAGAGGCGAAGAGCTCGTTCGGCGTCCAAACGAGCTGCACCCCCACGTCCCACGACGGCGTGAACTTGTCTTCGACCGGAAAGACGCGCGGATTGGGGTTGGCTACGATGAGATCGCCGAATGCATCGAGGCGCGGATAGTATCCGGCGCGGGTAGCGCTCGCCTGGGAGCGGAGCGACCACGCCGTCTCATCGAGCGCGCGCACCTCGAGTCGCTTGTCGATGGCCTCGGCCTTCAGCGCCTCGACGTCGTCGACGTCCGGAGGCGGCGGCTGCTCGATCGAAAGATCTTCGCCGACGCGGTAGTTGCCCGGAGACGCATCGTGCATCGCCGTACGGATTCGATCCTCGGTGATCGCCGCCAAGCCGAGGGCCTGCTCGAGAACCAGCTCGGCGCTGGCGACCTGCGACTCCACCCTGAGCACGTCGGCCTTGGACGACGCTCCCGCGTCGAACGAGTGTGTCGCGTCGACGAGGTGCTCTTTGGCCTGCAGGACGGTGCGCTGGGCTACGACCGCTTGACCCTTGGCGCGTACCCAAGCGTAGTACGCGTCGCGCGCGTCGCTCTCGACCTTGAGGCGCGAGGCCTTTAGGTTGAGCTCGGCCGCGCGCCGATTGCGCGACGCTGCCGCGTAACTTTGCGAGAGGCGAAGCACGTAGTCGGAGATGGGAATCGTCAGGTTGGCCTGGGCGAGGTATTGATCGAAAAAGGGCGCCACGATGTTGATGGATCGTCCGCCGACGTTGAACGCCGGAGCCGTCACCGGCGAGAGCCGCGTATAGCGGGCGGTGAGCGTAACTCTCGGGAAATACGCGGCGAGGGCTTGTTCGAGCTTTGCCTCCGCAGCCCGCACGGCTTGGCGCCGGCCGCTCGTATCGAAGCTCGTGGCGCCCGCGCGAATCGCCGCTTGGTCCGCCGTGAGCCCCCCCGTTTCGAGCGGCAAGAGTTGAGGCTCGAGCGTCTCCGGCGACGCGGCGAAAGCGCGCGTCGCCGGAGCGACGAGCGGAAGCCCGAGGCACGTCGCGAGAAGGAAGCCCTTGGCGAGCGCCTTTTCCTTGGCAAGCCGACCAACCGCGTCGAGCCAACGTTGGATCAGGCGCTTGGCCGAGGGGTTAGCTGCTAGATTCGACCGCATGAACTTCTCCCCTACCGAGGAGCAGCGACTCATCCAACAAGCCGCGCGCGAGTTCGCGGAGCGCGAGATCGAACCGAAGGCCAAAGAGCTCGACAAGACGGGACGCTGGCCAAGCGAAATCGTGGCCCGCATGGGCGAGCTCGGCTTCATGGGGATGATGGTGCCCGCCGAACAGGGCGGCACCGGGCTCGACGCGGTCAGCTACGTGCTCGCCATGGAAGAGATCAGCCGGGCCTGCGCCTCGTGCGGCGTCATCATGAGCGTCAACAACTCGCTCTACTGCGATCCCCTGCTCACCTTCGGCACCGACGAGCAAAAGCGCCTCTACCTCGCGCCCGCCGCCTCCGGGGCGAAGCTCGGGTGCTTCGGCTTGACGGAACCCATGAGCGGCTCCGACGCCCAAACGATGAAAACCGTCGCCGAGGCGGACGGCGGCGGCTTCACCTTGAACGGCTCGAAGAACTTCATCACCAACGGGCCCGCCGCCGATTTCATCATCGTGTTCGCGGTGACCTCGCGCGAGGGCGGCAAGGTGAAGCACACCGCCTTCGTCCTTCCCACGAACGCGAGCGGCGTGACCCTCGCGCCGCACGACGAGAAGATGGGAATCCACGCGGCGCAGTCGTGCACCGTGTTCTTCGAGAACGTTCACCTCGGGCAAGAGCACGTCCTCGGAGCGGCCGGCAGCGGATTCAAGGTGGCCATGGCCACGCTCGACGGCGGCCGCATCGGGATCGCCGCTCAGGCGCTCGGCATCGCCCGCGCTGCGCACGAAAAATCGATCGCCTACGCCAAGGAGCGCCACGCCTTCGGAGGCCCCATCGCCAACTTGCAGGCGATCCAGTTCATGCTCGCAGACATGGCGACCGAGCTCGACGCGGCCAGGCTCCTCACGCTCCGCGCCGCCGCCTGCAAGGATCGGCACGTGAGGCATTCCCTCGAGAGCGCACAAGCCAAGCTCTTCGCGTCCGAAGCCTGTACGCGAATCACCCACAAAGCGATTCAGATCCATGGCGGGTACGGCTACACGACGGAGTTTGGCGTCGAGCGGCACTACAGAGATGCGCGGATAACGGAAATATACGAAGGGACGAGCGAAATTCAGCGCCTCGTGATTGCTCAAAGTGTGCTTAAAAACTGACATGGAATGGATGCGTCCCGCGACCGCCTTTAGGACCGCTTCACTGCTCGCCGCGCTCGCCCTCGTCTCGTGCGGTGGCTCTGAACTTCCCCCTAGTGCCCCTTCCCAAGGCGGCCCCGCTCAAGCGGAGAGCCCCAAGAAAAAGCCGCAGCTCTCGGTGAGCGGTCAGCTCGGTTCGCTCGATCGGGGCAAGGTCGACGAAACGTTCACGAAGTTGATGCCCAAATTCGGGAACTGCTTGTCGCTCGGTTCGTCGCGCGTCGAATTCATCGGCGGTCATGTGAAGTTCTTCGTGCGCATCGGCCTCGACGGCTCGGCCAAGTGGGCCTACCTCTCGGAATCGACCATCGGCGATCGCGACACCGAGCGTTGCATGCTCGACGTCGCCAAGTCGGCGCGGTGGCCACCTCCCGTCGAGGGTGAAGGACAGGCTCAAAAGGCTTTCGACTTCGACCCCTCGCCGGAAGTGCGTGACGCCGTGCCGTGGGGAGCCGATCGCGTCGTCAAATCGCTCACCTCGGCGCGCGCCAAGCTCGGCCACTGCGCCGAGAGGGCGCCGGGGCGCTACAAGGCCACCGTGTACGTGCAGACCGACGGATCGACCCTGGCGGCCGGCGTGGCTCCGCCCGACGAGCGCGGCGAGAACGCAGCCGTCGATTGCATCGTCGACGTCCTCAAGACCATGAAATTCCCTTCGCCCGGAAGCTGGCCCGCGAAGGTCATGTTCGACGTCGACTGAAGCGGCGCTCGGCCCCGTCATTCGGCATGGACTTCGAGCTCTCAGAAACCGAGGCGCTGGTCCAAAAGACGGCGCGCGACTTCGCCGAGCAAAGGCTCGCCCCGAGGGCCGCGCAGATCGACGCGGAAGGGCTATTTCCGTTCGGCGAGCTCGAGGCCCTCGCGGGCCTCGGCATGATGGGCGTGAACGTGCCCGCCGCGCTGGGCGGCGCCGAGGCCGGCGCCGTCGCCTACGCGCTCGCCATGATCGAGATCGCGCGCGGGTGCGCTTCGACCGCGGTAACGATGGCCGTAACCAACATGGTGGCGGAGATCATCGGCCGCTACGGCACCGACGAGCAGCGCGCCGCCCACGTGCCCAAGCTCACGTCGGGCGAATACGTCGCCGGGTCGTTCGCCCTCTCGGAGCCCGGTGCCGGGAGCGATCCCGGCGCCATGCAGACGACCGCCGAGCCGGCCGAAGGCGGCTATGTCGTGAATGGCTCGAAGGCTTGGGTCACCAGCGGCGCCTACGCCGGCGTGCTCGTCGTGTGGGCGCGGACCGCCCCGGCGAGCACGCATCCGGGCGCCAAAGGGATCTCGTGTTTTCTCGTGGAGGCCGGCTCGCCGGGCATGACGATTGGTCGCCCCGAGCGCAAGATGGGCCTCTCTGGTTCGAGCACCGTTCCCATCGTGTTCGACGGTTGCTACGTTCCCAGGAGCGCGCTGCTCGGCGAGCTCAATCGAGGGTTCGCCGTCGCCATGGCGGCGCTCGACGGCGGGCGCATCGGCATCAGCGCGCAGGCCATCGGCATCGCGTCGATCGCGCTCGACGAGGCCGTGGCCTACGCCAAAGATCGACGCGTGTTCCAGCGGCCCATCGCCGACTTCCAAGCCATTCAATGGCAGCTCGCCGACAGCCGCACGGAGCTCGACGCCGCGCGCCTTCTCTGTTTGCGGGCCGCCGCATGCAAGCAGGCGGGCCGCCCCTTCACGCGCGAAGCTTCGATGGCCAAGCTCTTCGCGTCGGAGGCGGCCAACCGCATCTGCGACCGCGCTCTCCAGATCCACGGTGGAAACGGCTACGTGCGCGACTTCCCCGCCGAGCGCCACGTGCGCGACGTCCGCGTGACCCGCATCTACGAGGGAACGAGCGAGATCCAGCGCGCCGTCATCGCCCGCGGCGTCCTCGCTTAGTAAGCACTACTGCTGCAGAGAGGAGCGAAACGCCATATTTGGGATGATCGCGATCTGCTGCCGAAGCCTGCGGCTGTCGTGCTAGCCTGCGGCAGCCTCGCCTCCGTCGACGTTGATGACGTTACCGTTGATCCAATAGGTGCTCGGCTGCGCGAGCGCGACGATGGCTGCCGCGACGTCTTCGGTGCGCGTGAGGCGATGAAATGGATTCTTGCGGAGCGCCACCTGGACCATCTCGTCGCTCGCAGGGATCTTGCGAAGCGCCGGTGTGTCGGTGACGCCGGCGCAGATGGCGTTGGCGGTAATGCCGCGCGGCCCGAGCTCGCAGGCGAGCTGGCGGACATGTGCCTCGAGCGCGGCCTTGGCCGAGCTCACCGCGCCGTAGCCCTTCCACACGTTCCACGCCCCGGTGCTGGTCATGGCGAAGATGCGGCCGTCGGGACCGATGAGGCTCCGGTGCATGAGATCTTGCACCCAATAGACGAGGCTGTGGGCCATCACGTCGCTCGTCATCTCGATCTGCTTCTGATTGAGCTCGTCGTCGGCTGCTTCGGCTACCATGGGCCGGAGCGATCCGAAGGCGAGCGAATGCAAGACGACGCGCAGGCACTCGCCCTGACCGCGCTCTTGGAAGCGTCGAAGGACTTCGTCGCAGACCTCGCGACGCTTGTCGGCGTCGGCCGCGTTGATGTTGAAAAACCATGCCTCGCGGCCGAACGCTTTGATCTCGTTTTGGATGCGCAGCGCGTTGCTCATGGTGGCGCGCCGGTCCATATGGACGCCGATGATGTGGCATCCCGCTCGCGCCAGGTAGCTGGCGACCGTTTCTCCGAAACCGCTGGAGGCGCCCAGGACGAGCGCCCAGCCCGTGAGAGCCGGTATCGACACCGAAGGAGAAGATGTCATGGACTATTGGCAACGTACAACGCTGCTGCGAGCGGCACAACGATCTCCGCTGGCGCGCGGGCGCTTGGATGAGGCTTACGTGTGACGATCAAGCGTGTGCGCGAATGAAGGCAGCGATGCGGCGCATCGGGACCTCGGTCGGGCACAGCGCTTCCTTGGCTGCGAGCTCGTCGTCGGTCACGAACGACAGCGCTTCTCGCGCCGCCGAGAAGTTGGGCATGCTGCGCGACGAAGCGAGCATGAGCGCCATGGTGCCGGGATATGCGCCACTCGATGCGGCTCGCCGCGGTCCGTCGCCCACGTTGCAACGCCCGCACGCGATGCAGCGGCTATAGAGCGGCAACTCGGCGCGTTCGACGGTGCTGACCGGTGACAGCTTTTCTGCCTCGAAATTGGCCTTGAATAGCGCGAGTCCGCGCGGCCCCGTAGGCAGCACCTTCTTCGCGAGCATCAACACGAACGCCCAAGCGAGCAACGCGAGCGCGTGGATCCGAGCGGCGGTCATGGCGCTCAGCGTATCATCTCGGCAGAGGGCGGCCGAGAGTGGTAGCCTGCCGGCGTTGCCTTACCGTCTCCGTCGTTCCTTCGGGCTCTTCTACGCCCTGTGTTTGGCTTCGTGCGGGCGAAGCGGCGCGCTGCCGTCGACCAGCGCGTGCCCCCTCGGAGCGAGCGACGTCGCTTCACCCATCGAGGTCAAACGGCTCGACGGGCGCCCCGCGCTCGCGCTCGTCGCCCGCGATGGCGATCCCGCCTTCGCGATCGCAGCAGCGGTGACGGTCGAGGGCAGCGCTTACGTCAAAGCCGCGCTCGCCGGTTTGCTCGAGGCCCGTCTGAAAAAGGCCGGCCTCGCCGTCGTCGAAGTCCGCGCCGATCTCGGCTCGCTCCGCATACGCTCCCTCATCGACGCACCGTCGCGCTCTGGCGAGTTCATGAGGCGCGTGCGCGACGCCATGGGCCAGCCCATCGTCGCGGCGACGCCGGAAATGGCGGTAGCCCACAGGCGGGTACAGGCGCTGAGGCGGCATCCCTTCGAAGCGCCCATCATGGCGAGGACCGCCGCTTGCACCGGCGAGCTCGGCACGCTGGCGACCGAACCCGCGCTCGATCCCACGTCCACCGAGGGAACCGCGGAGCTCGAGGCGGCGCGCAGGGCGGCCTGCGCGAGCAATCGCGTCGCCTTCGGCTTCATCGGGAGCCGGCCGGCGACGCTCGCCGTCATCGACGATCACGCTTCAAGCGAGATGTGGTCGAAAGCGGCCGCCTCGGTGAGCCCGACGGCCGCGTCGAGCGAGAACATCGGCGCGTTCGTTTCCAGTGAACGCGCCGCGGGAACGGCGCGCCTCACGCTGGCCTTGCCGGCGCGCCGCGCCGAGACCGCCATCGCGGCGGCTCGCGACTTGGGCGAGCCCGACGGTGCGCTCGTGGCGCGCCTCGCGGCGCTCCCCTACCCGTTTCGGGTCAGCG
>DATEMX010000607.1:0-4338 GCA_035275365.1 Polyangiaceae bacterium
CATCGGGCCGTCGTCGTCGCCGCAGACCTTTGCAGTCAGGCGATTCCACCCGTTGCCGAGCGCGACGGGCACGCCGAATCGATCGGCGTCGAGATCGCGATACGCGCCGTCGACGAGCACTTCGTCGCCGTTCCAAAACAGCTTGAAGGCGCCCGACGCGCCTGCCCAAATGGAGGCCGCGCGAGCGGCGCCGCCCTTGGACCGCACGAACGTCGTGGCGTAGACGCACACCTTTTCCCGCGGGCGCACGAGATCGCCCAGATCGAGCCATCCGAAGCCGAACACGTCGGGCACGCTTCGCCAGCGCACCGATCGCTCTTTGCCTTGATAAGGATGCATCGGATCGATCGCGTCGCCGAATTCTTGCTCCGGTGCAAAGACGCGCTCGAGCCCCTCTTTGCCTTCGTTGTCGAAGGGGCCGAGCACCATCCAGCGGTCGACGACGCCGAGAGCTCGAATTTTGGCGCGGGCGCCGTCGAGGTCGCCACGCCGGCGACGCGCGTAGGCTGCGAGCATCGACGCGTAGGCGCGCAGGGGAGCAGTCTCCGCCTTGTCGCGTTCGATTTCGACGATCGCCTCTTCGATCATCGAAGGATCGGTCTGATCCCACTGCCGCCACAGCGTTCGCAGCGCCGCGTATTTCTCCGCGCCGACGGCTTTCTTGAGGTCGGTGATGGTCAGGGCGAGCGCTCCGCCGGGTGGCTCGGAAGGAGCCGCGTTGGCGTGACTGATGGAGAGAGCTCCCCAAACGAGCGAAGCACAAGAAGCGAAACAAGCGCGTCGTGCGGCGAGGGACCAAAGGCTCACCGACCGGTTTTCCCGTGCCGGCGGTTCTTGGTCAAGCGATCTCGACCGGTCAATCAAGGCGCGGGCACGCCGGTTCTTCGGAGGAGGGAGGGTCGACCCAACCCATTTTCATCGACCAGCCTTCGGTCGTCGAGGCGATGGTCTCCGGCGGCACGACGGCCGCGAGGACATCTCTCGCAACCGCGAATTCACCGGCGCGCCACGCGAGCTCGGCGAACCCGAGCGCATACCCGGGAGCGTTTTTGATCTCGCCGCGAGAAGGCGCCAACACGTCGTAGGCTCGGCCCCAAGCTTCGAGCGAGGAGAGCTCCGCCGCGCGGAACGTCAGCTTCATCGCCGGTTCGGAGGTGCTCGCGGCATCTTTCGCGGCGCGCTCGGCCTTGCTCACGAGGGTGCGAAGGTCTAAAATCACCGAATCTTCGGCGAACGCCGCTGCCACGTCCAAGATCTCGTGCGCGCGGCGATAGTTTCCCGCCCGTGCCATCACGAGGACAGCCGTGCGCGCGAGATCGACGCAGCCGGTGCAGGCGCCATGGGCTTGCTCCGCGAGCGCAACCGCCGCGGCGTCGTCTCCCAGGCGGCTCTTCGTGATGGCGTGCAGCGAGACCGTCGTCGGCATGCGCTTCTCGCAGCGCTTTCTGGCCGCGGCGTCGAGGGGGACGCGAATGCTCACGTTACCGACGTCGAGTTCGGCGCTGGTGGCCTTGGGATCTGCCACGGCCTCGAAAAAAACGTCGATGGCTCGGAGCGTCTTCACGTCATGATCGGGGACGATCGTCATGATGAACTCGAGTCCCTGCACGATGAAGTCGTATTCGTAGCGGAGGTGCGCAAACCGTTCGACCGTGAGCTTTTGCGCGCGGGAAGCCAGCTCGATAGCCTTGGCGAAGCGCTTCTCCTTGGCCGCCCTCGCGACGGCGAAGCGGTTGGCCTCGATGCTGTGGGGGTGCAGGAGAAGCTCGCGTTCCCAGAACGCCTTCTCGTCCTCGAAGTCGGCCGAGCGTCGAAACGACACGACGGCGAGAGTAGCGATGGCGAACGCCGCGGCGGCCATGGGCCACGGCGAGTGGTTCGTCTGCCGGAAGTCATCGAGAAGGACGCCGATGGCGAACGCAAACCCGAGCGAAGGCAGGTAAAGAAACCGTTCCGACAACATCGTCATCATGTCGGTGGTCATCACGTTGGATGTCGGAAAGATCGTGAAGAAGAAGAAAGCGATTCCCAAGGTTACCCCAGGCCATCGCACGCGCGCCGCTGCGGCCGAGATCGCCAGGATGGCCACGAAAATGGCGCCCATCACGATGTAGCTCGTGGTGAGGTCGAGTTTACCGTTGCGGTAGCCCATGAGGCCTTGCTGAACGGAGAGATCGCGCGGCCAAAAGAGGAGCTCGGCGTAGCGCCCCATCGTCTCCGCCACTTCGCCGGCATGAATCGAAAGGGGGAGCGACCCGTGGTGTTCGGGGCGGAGCGGCAAGAGTTGGGACCGAAGCAGCAGATACGCGCCCGCCAGCGCGAGCTGAGGCAGGGCCGCGCGGGTGAGTCTGCGGAGAACGGGAGCGTCGAGCGCGGGTCGCCCGAGGGCTACCCAGGTCTCGACGAAGACGAACGCCGCCAATACGATCGACTGCTCTTTCGTCATATAAGCAAACGCGGTGCCCGCTATCTCGAGCGCGAGCCCACCGCGCTGCTTGCGGAGGCGCCTCGCCACGCCGAGCGATGCAATGAGCACCGCTGCCATGCACAGCACGTCGGTGCGACCCGAGATCCACGCGACGCTCTCGGCCTTGGTGGGGTGCAGGGCGAAGAGCAGGGCTGCTACGAAGGCCGGGGCGACGGCCCCGATCCAGCGCCGCAGAAGGTGAAAGGCGAGCACCGCGACGAGCGCGTGCCACGCGGTGTTCACGAGGTGAAACCACATCGGCGACCCGCCCCCGACGAGCCAATCCCAGGCATAAGAAGCGTGGATGCCCGGTCGCCAGTACATCATGCGTGAGCCGAACTGCTTGACATCTTCGCTCACATCCCAGAAGTCGTGCGAAAACCAGCGCCACCAATGGGCGAACGAGTGGTCGTAGATATTTCGCGCGATGAGGGGCCTATCGTCGTAGATCCACTCGCCGCCGAGCGCCGGGGCGAACGCGGCTGCGGCAGCCGTAGCCAGAGCCGCGGAGAGCACCGACACGCGGGGCCCGGCGCTGTTCGCGGAGACGAGCGGTTCGGCGGGAGCCAAGGCCCCTAGACTCGAAGACCCGGCGCGGGAAACCCCTTACAGAGTTCTTTGACGCCGGCGGCGATGCGCGCCAAGAGCGCTTCGTCGCCGGGGGCGGAGACGACTTGTTCCATCCACCCGGCGAGCCGCTCCATTTCGGCGGCCTTCATCCCTCGCGAAGTAACCGCGGGCGTACCGATGCGCAGCCCCGACGGATCGAACGGCTTGCGGGGATCGTTGGGGATGGCGTTGTAGTTACCGACGATGCCGGCTCGGTCGAGCGCCTTGGCGGCGACTTTGCCCGTCACGTTCTTGTTCGTCAGATCGATGAGCACGAGGTGATTGTCGGTGCCGCCCGTGATGAGCCGGAAGCCTCGGCTCGTGAGCCCCTCGGCAAGCGCCTTGGCGTTGGCGACGATCTGCTTGGCGTAGTCGCGAAACGACGGGAGCGCGGCCTCGCGCGCGGCGACGGCGATGCCCGCCGTCGTGTGGTTGTGCGGACCGCCCTGCAACCCGGGGAACACGGCCTTGTCGATGGCCGAGGCGAATTCCTTGGTGCACATGATGATGGCGCCGCGCGGACCGCGGAGCGTCTTGTGCGACGTCGTCGTGACGATGTCGGCGATCCCGATAGGCGACGGGTGCACGCCGGCGGCGACGAGCCCGGCGATGTGGGCGATGTCCGCCGCGAGCACGGCGCCCACTTCTTTCGCGATCTCGCCGAACGCCTTGAAGTCGAGTTCACGGGGGTAGGCCGTGGTGCCGCAGAAGATGAGCTTGGGCCGGTGCTCGCGCGCGAGCGCGCGCACTTGGTCGAAATCGATGCGGTCGTCCGATGCTCGCAGTCCATAAGGAATGCTCTTGAAATAGCGGCCTGTGATGGAAACGCCGTGACCGTGCGTGAGATGTCCACCCGACGCGAGCCCGAGCCCCATAACGGTGTCGCCCGGTTGCACGGTGGCCAGGTAAACGGCGAGGTTCGCGGGGCTGCCCGAATAAGGCTGCACGTTGACGTGCTCGGCGCCGAACAGCTTCTGCACGCGCTGCTGGGCCAACTCTTCGACGGGATCGATCGACTGCTGTCCCTCGTAGTAGCGCTTGCGGGGGTAGCCCTCGGAGTACTTGTTGGTGAGGACCGACCCGCTGGCTTCGAGCACCGCGCGGGAGACGTAGTTTTCGCTCGCGATGAGGCGGAGCGTGTCGGCCTCGCGCTGCTCCTCTTCGAGGATGAGGTTGGAGATTTCGGAATCGACTTCGGCGAGCGAGGGCTCGTGCCAGCTAGGGGCGCGTTGGTTCGACATGGGGCGGGAACATTACCACTT
>DATEMX010000608.1:0-4178 GCA_035275365.1 Polyangiaceae bacterium
GTCAGGACGCCAAGATCATCATGTTCAAGGCGGACGAGAAGACCGGCGACAAGACCGCGATGGCGTCGATGAACGACAAGTGCGCGTCCGGCACGGGCGCCACCATCGACAAGTGCTTTCTCAAGGTCAACGCGCCGCCGGAGCTCGTCACCACGCTCCGCTTCGACGACTCGAAGCTTCATCACGTCGCCGCGAAGTGTGGCGTGTTCGCCGAGACGGACATCGTCAACCTGATCAAGAGCGGCATTCCTTCGACCGAGGTCCTCTGCTCGCTCGCCGACGCGATCGTCAGCCAGAACCTCGCGGTGCTGACGCGCGGCAATACGCTCCAGTCCAAGGTGCTCTTGCTCGGCGGCCCCAACACCTACCTGCCGTTTTTGCAGGAGTGCTGGCGCCTGCGCATTCCCCAAACGTGGGAGGAGCGCGGTTACCAATATCCCAAAGACGTCCCTATCGAGGAGCTCATCTTCGTCCCCGAGAGCGCGCAGTACTACGCTGCCCTCGGCGCCGCGATTTTCGGTCTCTCCGAGAGCGACGAGGCGGGCCTCTTCACGGGCACGGCGCTGCTCGACAGGTATATCACGCACGGCCGCAAAGAGCGCCTCGGCGACACCGCCGGCCCGCCCTTGGTGCGCGCCATGAGCGAAGCCGATGAGTTCTGCGAGCTCTACAAGATTCCGAAGTTCACCCCGGCCAAGTTCGAGCCGGGGCAGGTCGTGCGTGCCGTCGTCGGTCTCGACGGCGGTTCCACCTCCTCCAAGGCCGTGCTCGTCGACGAGAACAAGAACATCCTCGCCAAGGCCTACCAGCTCTCCGAAGGCAACCCCATCAAAGACATGAAGCAGCTTCTCGCGAAGCTGCGTGACTACGTCGAAGATCAGGGCGCCAAGCTCGACGTCCTCGGCTTCGGGGCCACGGGCTACGCGGCCGACGTCCTCGAGGAGACGGTGCTCGCCGACGTCAACGTCGTCGAGACGGTCGCCCACATGATGAGCGCCGTGCATTTCTTCGGCGACGTCGACGTCATCTGCGACATCGGTGGGCAAGACATCAAAGTCTTGTTCATGAAGAACGGCGACATCGCCAACTTCCGCTTGTCCAACTCGTGCAGCGCCGGCAACGGTATGCTCTTGCAGGCCATGGCCGATCAGTTCGGCCTGCCGGTCACGCAATATGCGGAGACGGCCTTCAAGGCCGAGCTCGCGCCGAAGTTCAGCTACGGATGCGCGGTGTTCCTCGACTCCGATCGCGTGAACTTCCAAAAAGAAGGCTATTCGAAGGAAGAGCTGCTCGCTGGTCTCGCGCAAGTGCTCCCCAAGAACGTGTGGCAATACGTCGTGCAGATCCCGCGCCTCGCGGCGCTCGGCACGAAATACGTGCTGCAGGGCGGTACGCAATACAACCTGGCCGCCGTCAAGGCGCAGGTCGACTACATCAAAGAGCGCGTCCCTGGCGCAGAGGTCTACGTCCATCCGCACACGGGGGAGGCCGGCGCGATCGGCGCCGCCATGGAAACGTTGCGGGTCTACGGCCGCAAGAAGAAGAGCCGCTTCATCGGTCTCGACGCCGCCATCGCCCTCGAATATTCGACCAAGAACGACGAGGAGACGGTCTGTCACTTCTGCCCGAACGAGTGCAAGCGCACGTTCATCGACGCCAAGCGCCCCGACGGCACGGCGAGCCGTTACATCGCCGGTTTTTCCTGCGAGAAGGGCACCGTCGAGTCGAAGGAAGCGATGCTCGCCCTGGTCGCCGACCGCAAGAAGATCGCGAGCCAATTTCCGAACCTCGTCGACTACGAGTCGAAGCTGGCCTTCCGCCATTTCTTCGATCAAGCCCCGATGCCCGAGGCCGGCACGAGCATCGGCGACGTTGAAGTGCGGCGCGGTCTCTTCGGCATTCGCCGCGTGCCCGTGCAGCGCCCCTTCCAGCGGTCGAGCGAAGAGAGCTGGAAGAAGCGCAGGTCGATCCGCGTGGGCATTCCCCGCGTGCTCAACGTCTACATGACGGCGCCGTGGTTTCGGACCTACTTCGAGTCCATCGGCATCCAGAAGCAGAACGTCGTGTTCTCCGACGCCACCACCGAAGAGATGTGGGTCGAGGGCGGAAAATACGGATCGATCGATCCCTGCTACCCCTCGAAGGTGGCGCAGGCGCACGTCCACAACCTGCTCTTTCATCACCACGCGCCCGAAGAGAAGAAGCCCCTTCAGTACATCTTCTTTCCGATCCTCACGCACGTGACGTCGTTCGTGGCCGATACGATGGACAACGCGAGCTGCCCCATCGTGGCCGGCGCGCCCGAGGTCATGAAGGCCGCCTTCACCAAAGAGGTCGATTTCTTCGCGACGCGCGGCATCGAATACATCGATCCGGCGCTCTCGTTCATGGAGCCCACGCTCCTCGCGCGCCGCATGTTCGAGGTCTTCGGCCCGAGGCTCGGCATCACCGAAGACGAGAACGATCACGCCTGCCGCGAGGCATGGAAGGCGATGACCGTGTTCGAGCAAGACGTGCAAGACAAGGGGCGCGCGATCTTGGAGACGGTCGAAGCGGAGAACCGCGTCGCCATCCTCGTCATCGGGCGCCCTTACCACTCCGATCCGGGTTTGAACCACGGCATCCCGGAAGAGTTCCAGGTCCTCGGGTACCCGATCCTCTCGATCCGCTCGATCCCCAAGACGCGCGAATACCTCGACCGCTACTACAAACAAGAGCTCGACGACGGCATCATCAAGACGCCGCTCGAGTTGAACCACGTGTGGCCCGAGAACTACTCGGCCAACAGCGCGCAGAAGGTGTGGGCGGCTTCGTTCGCCGCGCACCACCCCAACGTCGTGGTGCTCGATCTCTCGTCGTTCAAATGCGGTCACGACGCGCCCACCTACGGGCTCATCGACTCCATCATCGACGCTTCGAAGACACCCTACGCGGCGCTCCACGACATCGACGCCAACAAGCCCGGCGGGTCGATCAAGATCCGGGTGAAGACCTACGCACACTCGCTCCACCTGCACGAAGAGCGCCTGCAAGACTCGGCGCGCAGGAAAGAAGAGCTCTCGCAAGCCATCGATAAGAAACGCCTCGAGCTCCTCGAGCTGAAGAAGAAGCAGCTCGAAGGCATGAAGCAGACCGACATAGCGCTCATTCGACAGATCGAAGAGCTGGCGGCCAAGGTGAAATCGTACCAAGCGCCGCCGTCCGTGCCCGAGCTTCCGAAGGGCATGGTTCAGTTGGGCAAGAAGCGCGAAGACGGCACGGTCGTTCCCGTGCAGGCACTTTGAAACAGGGAGAATCATCGTGAGCCAAGCCACCATCGATAGTTTGAGCGAAAAGCCGAAGACCGAAGCGCGCGCGAAGAAGTCGCTCCCCCTGGTCCCCGAGATCGACGTCGAGGCGGAGCTCCTCAAGTTCGAAGCCGAGGAGCGCGCGCGGCTCGGCCTCGACAAGCAAGAGAAGCAATGGCTGGAGACCATGGCGAACGCGCAGTTCACCGCCGCCGAGCGGCCGCGCGTGACGCTGCTCATCGCGGGGCTCACCGTCGCCCACGACTACCTCATCGAAGCCGCGTTGAAGGGCCTCGGCTACAACGTGATGACGCTCGAGTGCCCGACCAACGACGCCCTTCGCTTCGGCAAGGAGTTCGGTAACCGCGGGCAGTGCAATCCCACTTATTTCACCGTGGGAAATCTGGTGAAATTTCTCTGTTACATGCGCGACGAAAAGGGCATGAGCGCGGAGGACGTGGTCAAGAACTACGTCTTCGTGACGGCCGGCGCTTGCGGGCCCTGTCGCTTCGGCATGTACGTCACAGAATATCGCAAGGCTTTGCGCGACGCCGGCTTCGACGGCTTCCGCGTCGTCTTGTTCCAGCAGACGGGAGGCTTCTCGCAGGCCACGGGTGAAGACGTGGGCCTCAAGATGGATACGTCGTTCTTCACTTCGCTCACCAAGGCGGTGCTCGCGGGTGACGTCATCAACGCCATCGGCTATCGCCTGCGCCCCTTCGAAGTCGAGGCTGGCGCGACCGACAAGGCCATGGAGGTGGCGAAGAAGGCTTGCTACGACGCCTTCGTCGAACACAAATCGATCCTCTGGGCCCTCTTCAAGTCGAAGGACGCGTTCGTCAACGTGAAGGTCGACCGGCTCATGCCGAAGCCCAAGGTCAGCATCATCGG
>DATEMX010000609.1:0-6184 GCA_035275365.1 Polyangiaceae bacterium
ACGACTACGCGCCGTTTACGCTCGTGCGGGGCCGGAGCGCCACGGCCGTTCCGCTGCCCTTCCCCGGCTCGGTGTTCGGCCTCGCCTTTTCCCCCGACCGCAGCAAGATGGCCGTGTCCATCGCCGGCGACGGTTCGAGTCACATCTACGTCGGCAACTCCGACGCCACCGGGCTCGTCGCGACGTCGACGGCGCCGCTCGCCAACCACCCCGTGTTCGGCCCCCAGGGCAAGATGGCCTACGTCGCTGGCGGCGCGGCCGGGCAGCGCGTCTACGTCGACGGCAAGGCCATCTCCCCTGCTGGATTCAACGCATCGGCTCCCGTCTTCTGCGACACGCCGAGCGGGCTCGTCGTCGTCTTCACGGTGGGCGTCGGCAACGGCGCCGACCTCGTTTCGACCGACGCGCGCGGCGGCAACATCACGCGCATCACGCAAAATCAGGGTGCCAACTCGTATCCGGCGTGCAGCCCCGACGGCCGCCTCTTGGCGTTTTTCTCGACGCGCAAGTCCGACAAGGGTCCGGGCCTCTACGTCGTTCCGCTCGCCGGCGTGTGGCGCGCGCGGCGCATCTCCACCGAGATCGGCGAGTCGCTCCGGTGGGACGCGCTGCCGCTGCCGTAGCTAGGGCACCGTGGAGCTCGATCACGGAGAAGGCATCTCGCGAAGCTTGGCGAGGTTGCCGGCGATCTTGGCGTCGCCGGGCCAGCGTGACAGGCCCTTCACGAGGACGACCTCGGCATCGGCGTGCAGGCCGGCCCGCGCGAGCAGCTTGGCCAAGTTGTTCGTGGCGCGGCGCGCCGCCTCGTCGTCGCCCGTGGGGGAGCGCCGGAGCACCTCCGCGAAAGCGATTCGAGCTAGCGCGTCTTGGCCGCTCGCCTCGAGCGCCTTGCCCAGTTGGTAGGGCGCCATCGTAGCCGTTTGCGTGCGCCGCGTTGCTTCGCTGAAGACGAGCACGCTGTCGGTGAACAAGAGCGCGCGAGAAAAAGTAGCCGCCAAGAAACCGAGGGAGGCCGCGGCGAGCGCCACCGCGGCCAGACGCGCGACCCACGGAAAACGGTGCTCGCCGCCACGCGGCAATGCGAGCGTCGCCCACCACGCCCCGAGCGCCACGGGTCCCAGCACGGCGAAGCAGAGGTAGCGATCGGCCATCCGATTCTGCAGCGGCACGAAGACTTGACTCACCGGCAAGAGCGGCGCGACGAACCAGATCCAAAAGAGGAGCCAGTGCCGCTCGCCCCTTCGCGCGCGAAGCACCGCGAGAGCGAGCCCCAGGGCCAAAGTGCCATATCCGAGCACGGCCAAGAGATCCCACGACGCCCGCACGGGCACCTCTTCGACCAAGCTGAGATCGCCGACCATCACCGAGAGCCCCAGATATCGCAGCCATACGGGCCCCATCGTGACGAACGCTCGGTAGCGCGACCCGCCCAGGGTACCCGCGTAGATGCCCACGACGCCGCCCACGTAGCCGTGCAGCGCGAGCGCGACGGCGCACACGCCGACCACGGCGCCATACGTCGTCCACCGCGGCCTCTTGCGCTGAAAGTAGTCCTGCGCGACGAGGAGCGGCAGAACCGCGACGCTCATCGATTTCGAGAAGACGGCGAGCGCGACGAGGACGGGAACGAGCCAAGCTCGCCGTGCCGAGCTCCCCGCGTGCACCGCCAGCGCGGCGCAGACGAAGAAGAGCGCCAAGACGTCCTTGCGACCCGCGATCCAGGCCACCGATTCGACATGGACCGGGTGGATCGCAAAAACGAGCGCGGTCACCTCGCAAAACCACGTTGCCCCGAAGAGCCGCACCAAGAGGGCGCGCAGCATGACCACGGCCGCGAGGTACGTGGCGAGGCTCGTAATGCGGAGCGCGAGCGGCTGGGCGCCCCAAAGGTGCACGTCGATCCACATGGCCAGATCGCGCACGGGCAGATATTCGGCGCCGAACTGGAGGCGCGTTTCCCGCGAAAGGTCGAAGAACATGTGCGCCAGCGCTTCGCCGAGCGGCCTCGCGAGAAATGGATTTTCTTCGACCAGCCAATGGTCGTCCCAGTTGAGGAAGGGGCCCGGCAACGAGGCGGCGTACGCAACGAACGTCGTCAACACCAACGCCGCGACGAAGACGCGCGGCAGAAGATGAGGCCATTCCTTCCAATTGGGGCGGCGGGCCCTCTCGTTCATCGGCCCTCGCCGAGTGCCTTCGCGAGGCGCCACGAGAGCCCGGTCAGGCGCGTGACTGTGTCGGCGTTCCGCACGGCCGTCGAGAGCGCGCGCCGATTGCCCACGATGACGACGAGCTTTCGCCCGCGCGTGATCGCGGTGTATAGCAAATTGCGCCGCAACATGACGAAGTGCTGGGTATGGAGCGGCAAGACGACGCACGGATATTCGCTTCCCTGCGACTTGTGAATCGAGCAGGCGTAGGCGAGCGTAAGCTCGTCGAGATCGGCCTCGTCGTAGATCACGGGCCTTCCGTCGAACGCGATCGTCACCGCGCGCTCGGCCGTATCGATCTCCGCGACGCGTCCAATGTCGCCGTTGAAGACGTCGAGATCGTAGTTGTTGCGGATCTGCATCACCTTGTCGTCGAGGCGAAAAAGACGCGAGCCTCGCGAGATCGACGGCCCGCTCGGGTTCATGAGCGCTTGGAGCTCGGTGTTCAGCGTGGCCGCGCCCAAGAGGCCCTTGTGCATCGGCGTGAGGAGCTGAACGTCGCGCGTCGGGTGGAAGCCGAATTTTCGCGGGATGCGCTCTTGCACGAGCGTCTTGATGGTGGCGAGCACCTCTTCGGGTTCGCTCTTCTCGATGAAATAGAAGTCGGACGACGCGTCGCCGAAAGAGGCGAGCGGCATCTCCCCTTGGTTGACGCGGTGGGCGTTCATGACGATGCGGCTCTCTTGCGCCTGGCGGAAGATGTGCGCGAGCCGGACCACGGCGACGGCCTGCGACCGGATGATGTCCGAGAGGACACTGCCCGGCCCCACCGACGGGAGTTGGTCGACGTCGCCCACGACGACGAGCTGGCACGTGGCGGGCAGCGCGCGAAGGAGGCTGTAAGCCATGACGGTGTCGAGCATCGATGCCTCGTCGACGATGACGATATCGGCCTCGAGCGGATTGTCCGGCGCACGCGCAAACGAGCTCGACTTGGGGCTCCACTCGAGCAGACGATGCAGCGTCTTGGCCTCGTGGCCCGTGGTCTCCGTCATCCGCTTGGCGGCCCGCCCCGTGGGCGCGGCCAAGAGCATCTGGCGGCCCTTTTTGCCGAGGATCTGGATGATACCGTTGATGAGCGTCGTCTTGCCCGTGCCCGGCCCGCCGGTGATGACGATCACCTTTTGCTCGATCGCCAAAGCGATTGCCTTTCGCTGTTCGGGAGCGAGCTCGATCCCCTTTTGCTCTTCGAACCAGCGAATGGCCTTCTCGGTGTCGATCGAAAGAGGCCTCTTCGGCGTGCGAACGAGCCGGAGGACGAGATCGGCGATCCCCTTCTCGGCCGTGTGAAGCGGCGCCAAATAGACGGCGTCTTCGTCGAACCCTCCTCGCTCGATGACGACGTCGCCCGCCTCCGCGAGGGGCACCACCGCGGCCTCGCCTAGAGCGAGGTCCACTTCGAGCAACGACCGCGTGCGGAGCGCGAGATCGCTACGGAGCGCCGCGACGTGACCCTCTTCGGCGAGGGTCGAAAGAGCGTGGATCACGCCGGCCCTGCAACGCTCGGGCGACGTCGGCAGGACACCCAGGTTCTTCGCGATGCCGTCGGCCGTTTGAAAGCCGATGCCGAAGATGTCGGTCGCCAGGCGGTACGGATTTTCGCGGACGACGGCGATCGCCCGCTCGCCGTAGCGCTTGTAAATTTTCACCGCGTGCGACGTGGAGACGCCGTGCGACTGCAAGAAGACCATGACGTCTTTGATCGCGCGCTGCGCGGTCCAGGCGCTCTTGATCTGCTCACTCCTCACGCGGCCGATGCCTTCGACCTCGTGGAGGCGCTGGGGCTCGCGATCGATCACGTCGAGCGTCGCCAAGCCGAACTTGCGGACGAGCCGCTCGGCCATGACCTTGCCGATGCCGCGGACCATGCCCGAGCCGAGGTAGCGCTCGATGCCTGCGAGCGTCGCGGGCACGACGGTCAAGAACGACTCGATCTGAAACTGCTCGCCGAATCGTTTGTCTTGCACCCAGCGGCCGGTCAGCCGCAGGTTCTCGCCCGGCGAGACGCCGAGCAAATTGCCCACGGCCGTGACCGGCTCCGCCCGATCGCCGACGGCGATCTTGACGACGCTCCAAGCGTTCTCTTCGTTGGCGAACGCGACGCGGTCGAGCACGCCTTCGATGACGGAGCTCGGTCCCTGTGGGCGATTCGTTGCGGGCAGGCGCCCCTGCGTAGCCACCGCCGGAGACTACCATGGAGAGGACGCGGCTCGGCCGCGGCTCAAGGCTCGGGCACGACCTCGCCCGGGGCTAGCGCCTTGGCCCGCTTCAAGATCTCGCGCGCGGCCTTGGGGTCATCGCTCGAGATCGTGACGGCGAAGCTGTCTCCGGCCGAATCGACGTTGACCGCGGCCCCCGGTACGGCAAGCGGTCCGTCGGCCGCGCTCTGCCCCGTCGCCAGAAACTTCGCGCGTTCGTTGAGCGCGAGCTGCAAGTACTCTTCGGTCAGCCCGGGCTTGGCCCGTACGAGGACAGTGGCGCCTCGCAGCAAGGTCCGCGGGTGCTTGCCGCCGTGGTAATCGATGATGTTGTACGGAGCGACGCCCGCGACTTCGGCGGGACCTGCAAAAGGATCCACGGCTGGGTCGATGACGATGACGGTCGTCGAAGCCCCGGCCTGATCGGGAGCTTGCTCAGCCTGGCCGAGCGTGGTGATGCCGGCCGAGGCAGCGAGCGCGGAGAGAGCGAGAGTCGTAGCGATGATTCGATTCATGCGCGTTGCCTGGGTTCCCTTCGACGGCGCGTCAACACGGCCCTAAAGCTCGTCAGATGAGCCCGGGGCCGCGGCTGACCAGACTCGGCCGCGCGGCACTACTTAGGAGGGTCCCCGGCTATCGTTCCCAATTTGCCATGCTAAATTGAGAACTGAAGCAGGAAGGGTCCCCCCATCGTTCGTGACTTGGCATCCAGGCATGCCGGCATGGCAAGTATCCCTCCGAGGACGGCGGCGACGACGAGTGTGGCGACGGGGAAAAGGCGGATTTTGGCGTTCATGGGGAGTTCCTTGCTCTGACAAGGCTCAACCTAGCTCTACGAATGCGCATGAAAATCGGCTAAGTTTGGATAGAGCCATCCGAAAATGGATATCATTTGGGACGACGTTCGACTCCTCCTCGCTATCTCCGAATCCGGCAGCTTGAGCGCCGCGGCGCGTCGCCTCGCCGTGGGACAGCCCACCGTGAGCCGCCGTCTCGCCGAGCTCGAGAACGCGCTCGGCTATGCGCTCTTTCGGCGCACGGCCGGCGGCGTGGCGCTCACGAGCGACGGCGAACGCCTCCTCGCGCCAGCGCGGCGCATGGCTGAATGGGCTGGCGAATTCGAACGCGTCGCCCAAAAGAGCGACGCGGCGCCACGCGGCGTCGTGCGCATCACGGCGCCGCCCGGCGTGGCGTTCGACTTCGTCGCGCCTTTCGCCGGGTGGCTCCGCCGCCAGTTGCCTGCGGTGTCCCTCGAGGTGCTATCGACCACGCAATACCTCGATCTCTCGCGCCGCGAGGCGGATCTCGCCATCCGCACGCGGGCGCCCACGCAGGCCGACTTGGTGTGCGTCGAGAAGCTCGAGGCCGAGAACGGCGCGTTCGCCGCGCGCGACTATATGCGCACGCTTCCCAAGAAATACACCATGGCCGACATCGACTGGGTCGGCTGGGCGCCGCCGCTCGACCGCATGACGCCGAACGTCGAGCTCGAGCAGATCATCCCCAACTTCCGCCCGTCGTTCGCGTCGGACGACTACATCGTCCAGCAGCGCGCCGCCGAAGCGGGCGCCGGCGCCACCTTCCTCCCGCGCATCCGGCATCGCTTCTCGCGCAAGACATCGCTCGAAGAGCTCGAACTCGATCTCGGGCCGCACGCGCGAGGCGCGATGCACTTGGTCAGCACCAAGAGCGCGCTCGACATCCCGCGCGTGCGCACTGTCGCCGAGCTCATCGCGGCCGAGTTTCGCGCCGCCGTCCCGCTGCCCCGGCGAAAAC
>DATEMX010000610.1:0-5803 GCA_035275365.1 Polyangiaceae bacterium
TGACCAGGAGCAACTCTGATGTCTCCATGGTTTCAAAATGCAGGCTCAACGTGTCGGCGTGCCGACAACCCTGTGGATAACTTGCGACAAAGTTGATCTGCGGCGGGGACAAATCCGCGCCGATTTGGGGCGGACCGCCAACCTTCGCGCAATTGTCACGAAACTGTTACCGGGTCTGGCGAGGCTCCATGGGCCGTGGCAACGTCACCCAAGCTGCTCGTCGTAGAAGATGAAACCGACATCGTGCGGACCCTCGAGTACAACTTCCGCCAAGCGGGGTTCGAGGTGTTCACCGCCACGTCGGGGCGCGAGGGGCTCCGTCTCGCAGGGGCCAAGAGTCCCGACTTGGTCCTGCTCGATCTGATGCTTCCCGACATTCAGGGCGTCGAGGTTTGCCGGCAACTGCGCGGCGATCCGAAGACACGCGCGACGCCCGTCATCATCCTCACGGCGCGGGGCGAAGAGGTCGATCGTGTCGTTGGTTTCGAGATTGGGGCCGACGACTATGTAACGAAGCCCTTCAGCGTGCGCGAGCTCATTCTGCGTGCGCGCGCGGTGCTCCGGCGGGGCGAGCAGACCTCCTCCATCGAGGTCATACGGCTCGGTGATCTAGCGATCGACTCCGACGCTCACCGCGTGCACGTCGAGGGCCGAGAGGTCTCGCTGACGGCGCTCGAGTTTCGGCTCCTCTCGACGTTGGTCCAGCGCCGCGACCGCGTGCAAACCCGCGAGACGCTGCTCAACGACGTGTGGGGCATGAACCTCAACGTCGAAACGCGGACCATCGATACGCACATCAAGCGTTTGCGCGAAAAACTCGGCAAGGCCGGTTCGCTCATCGAAACGGTCCGCGGCGTGGGGTATCGATTCGGTTCGAACGAGGTCGCGAGTTGAGGCCCGCCGTCAGTCACTTCGGGGGCCGCCTCCCCAGAGGTTGTTTCGCGATTCGGCTCGATCGCGGCAGGCCCGCACGGCCGCGGCTGACGAAGAGACGAGGTGCGGCGTCACCACCGACGTCGGCAGTGGCAAGAGGCTCGGCACCATGAGCACCTCGATCTTGAGGATGGTGTGGCTGTCGTCGACGGCGTAGAGGCGCCAAGTGGCTCGAAAATCGTCGACGTTGCCCTGGCCCGCCTTGCGGCCCTCGATCCGTTCGCCGGGTCCGTCCGGAACGGGGGGTGAAAATCGGGCCACGGCCCAAAGGTTGGCCGAGCCGTGCAGGATAGGCGCCTGCAAATAGACGTCGGTTCCGCGATCGCCATTGCCCACGATGCGGCTCTTTTGAAAACCCGGCACGAAGTCCTGGTAGTGAGCGTAGTCGGTAACGATCTGCCGCACGACGGGTAGCGGCGCATCGACCGCGATCATCGCTCCGCCCGCCGGCACGGAGACGCCCGGCACCGCGACCGTGTAGCCCTCCGAATTGCGCGATTGGAGCAGGCGGTTGGCCTCGTCGGAAGAAGGATTCGAAGGAGCACTCGTTTGTGCGAAAGCTGGGGTGCCGAGGCTCGCGAGGCCGATGGCCAGCGCGGTCGACCATCCGTTGAAAGAGCGACGCTTCGTTCGATTCATGCCGCCTCTCAAGCACGCGTGGTGCCAATCGACAAGCGGCCGAGCGTGGACGATCGGACGTCTGTGTTCCGTCAAGGACTTTCGCGCTCGTCACACGGATGGTGCCGGCCGTTCACTGTGCAGGTCCACAATGCCTGCCGTGCTCCCTTCCTGCGAAGCGACCGAGCCGAACGCGAGCGACCCGAAGGTGCGTGCCCGAACCGTTCGCCGCCGCCTTTTCGGCGCAGCGAGCGCGTGCGCGGGCGGCGCGTTGCTCTGGATCGTCGTGGCTTCGGCGGGCGGCGCGTCGACGCTCGCCGTCGTGCTCGGGGCCTTGCCGCTCGTCCCCCTCGCCGTCGCCATCGAGGGTACGCGCATCGGGACCGAGATCCTGGCGATGCAGCGCCTCTTTGCGATGCTGAAGTGCTCGGTCCCGCTCGGGGCCATCGTGCGAGCGCAGTTCATCGGCTATTCCGTGGGCAACGTCGTCCCCGTCGGCCGCTTGGCGGCGGAGGCGACCAAGGCCGGCCTCTTGGCCAAACACGCGCGCCTTGCCACCACGGCCGCCGTGGCGGCGATCGCCCAAGCGCTACATCTCTTGGCGTCGGCGGTCATCCTGGTGCCGTCTGCGGTAGCAGCGCGTTCGATGAGCGCGCCGCTGGCCCTGTCGGCGACCATCGCAGGCCAGTGTTTGCTCTTGGGCGGTGCGGGCGGTGGTATCTTGCTCGCGGCATACTTCGTCCCCAGCCGGTGGCTTCACCGCCTTCCGAAGGCTTCCCGCGCGCTCGAATCGTTCCGTGCGGCCATCCGCAGTCTGCCCGCGTTTCCCGCGCGCGCCCTCGGGTGGCTCGTGCTCTGCCGCTTCCTTCAGGTCGTCCTCATCGCGGTGCTGATGCGCGCCGTTCGCTCGCAACCTTCGGTGGCGGCGCCATTCCTGGCGCAAGGCGTTCTGCTCGTGGGAGCGTCGGTCGGCGACGTCGTACCCGGTCAAGTGGGAGCGCTCGAGGGTATCTTCCGCCTCTTTGCCTCCACCATGGGAATGACGCCCACCTGCGCCGTGAGCGTTGCGCTTCTCATCCACGCCGTACAGGCGCTCTGGGTCTTTGCCGGGTTCGTGGCCTTCGCTTTCGGCAAGAACGAGCGCCCTCTTCCGTCTTCGACGAGCCTCACACTACCGGCGCTTCGTCATTCAGCCGGTCGTTAGCGAGACCTTCAGCGCTTCGTAGAAGGCGCGCGAGGTCGTGGCGCGAGCCTTGCGAACCGAAGCGAGAAACGAACGCTCCGCGCGGGACACGTGACGCTTCTTCGAGAGTGAGCGCTCGATCACGCCGGCGAGGTCGGTGAGGTCTTGGCTTTTGCCGCCGAGATCTTGCAGGCCCCGCAACTTGACGACCATGGGGCGGTAGAGCACCCGCGGCACGACGGCCCGGGAAATTTCGCTCGCGTATCGCCAGTGTTTGATGGCCACGCGGACGGCGTGAAGCGCCTCGAGGTTGGCCTCGAGCGAAAAGCGTCCGCCGCGGCGGCGCGCCGAGTCGAAGAGCCGTTCGACCTCGATCCGCCTTTCGCTCGCGCGGGTTTCGGCGAACGCGCGCAGCGTCGCTTCGCTGCTCGGGTCGACGTCGGCGGCGCGCGTGCGCGAACGAAGGGGCAGGTGCAGTGCGATGGCAGACCCCAGTTGCGAGGCCCGTTTGGCGATTCGGCGGCCGCGCTTCTTCGCGAGCCGCTCGCGCTTCTCTCGCAACGTCGCGATCATGTCTTTTTGAACATCTGCGGCCTCGTCGCCGGTCGCCATGTCGAACGAACGAAGGGTGCGGATGGCGACGTCGGTCTCGCGAAGGCGGGCGACTGATCTCGCCATGCGGCGTGCGGCGCGCTCGACGTCGGAGAGTGGGGGCACCGCTGGCACGCCTCGAAAGAAATCGATGGCTTCGCGCAGACGACGACAAGCCACGCGCAGGTCGTGCACGACGCCGGGCGTCGGATCGGCGACGACGTCGGCGGCGAGCTTGCGGGTCAAACGAAAGCGTTCGTCGAGCCACTCTTGGCTGTAGAGACCGATGTCCCAACCGACCTCGGACGGAGAGAGCATGCGCTAACCGCGGCTCTTGGCGAGGCGCCGGACCCCCACCGACTTGGGGGCGAGGGTGGGATGAACCAGATGTTCACCTTCCTTCGCGAGCCCCTTCGGGCTCACGGCTTCGGCGGGAGGGTCGACGGCGAAGCGGAGCCTTCGGCCGAAGAGCTCTTCGAAGAGATCGCCCTTGCGGCGCGCCGTCCAGAGCTCGAGCTCGGGGTCGTCGTCGGTCTCGAGGCGGAGCTCGACGGTCTTCGCGTCGATGGTGCAGCGCACGGCGCGAACGAGGTTGGCGTGAGTGCGGTCGAGGCTGTCGGCGATTCGCAAGATCGACGCGAGCTTGCAGACCTTCTTCTGGGCTTCTTTGGAGAGATCTTGGAGCTCGGGATGGCTCTTCTTCGGCGCCGTCTTTCGGTGGTAGCGGGCTATCGAGGCGATCATGTGGATCTCCTCGTGCGAGAAGCCGCGCATGTCGTGGGTCACGATGAGGTAGTGCGCGTGCCTGTGGTGGCGGTTACCCGAGATGTGAAAGCCGATGTCGTGCAAGAGCGTGGCGTATTCGAGCAGGAGCCCGTCGGAGTTGGTGAGGCCGTGTAATTCGCGCGTCTGGTGAAAGATCGAAAGAGCCAGACGACACACGTGGAGCGAGTGCGCTTCGGGATAGTGACAGCGCCGCGCGAGCTCCATCACGCTTCGACGCCTTTGGTCGGGGAACTCTTCGACGAGCTGAATGCCAGGCCGATTCTTGGCGACGTAGTCGGCGATGATGCCCTCGCGCAGCGCGGGCTCGCAGAGGGTCGCTTCATCGACGCCGGAGAGCTCGAGGATCGCGCGGAGCAGAATGGCGCCCGGAAGGACGGTGTCGGCGCGCCGCGGATCGAGACCGCCGAGCCGGACGCGCTCGGCGACGGGAAGCGAGAGCAGCTTCTTCTCGACGTCGCAGAGGGCGCGAAACGAGAGGGTCTTCGGAGGGCTGCCGGAGGGCCCTCCCGAGAGCCGCGTGGCCAAGTTGGCGAGCGCGAAGGCAGTGCCTGACGTGAGCGCCACGAAGTCGAAGCCCATGGCGCGGACCCGCGCTACAACGGGCTCGAGCGCGCTGCGCACGCGATCGCCGAGCGCGGCCACCTCGCGCGCGTTCGGCGGATCGGCCGCCTGCCATTCGTCGCGCAGCCGAAGCACGCCCAACTTGAGCGAGATGGTGAAATAGCACTCCCGCGCGTCGGCGAGGATGAGCTCGGTCGAGCCCCCGCCCACATCGAACAGGGCGACGCGCCGCCCCACTAAATCGAGCGCGTTGCGTGCTCCGAGATAGATGAGGTGCGCCTCTTCTTGTCCCCGGATGACACGGATGTCGATGCCGAGCTCGTCGCGAACGGCGCGGGCGAACTCCCCGCCATTTTGCGCTTCACGCACGGCGCTCGTAGCGACCGCCACGATGGCATCGGGCTGTTGCCGGTCGGCGATGCGTTTCAGCGAACGGAGCGCGTCGAGGCCGCGCTTGAAAATCTCGGGCGTGATGATGCCCGTTCGCAGGGTTTCGCCGAGCCGGACCATCTCCTTGGCCCGATCGAGGATCTCCATGCGACCACCCGGATTCACGTGCGCGACGATGAGATGGAAGGAGTTCGATCCGATATCGAGCGCGGCGATCCTCATCGGTTGAGATGCACTTGTAGGGCGTCGCTACGTCATCGTCCACGTTCCTGTTCGGCAACCGCGCGGGTCTGTTGCGAATTCGTCACAGAACGCGGCCTTGCCTTTTTGCAGGCAGGCCCTTCGGGTGTAGTGTCAGCGTGCCAGGTTGGCCTCGGGCCCAAGAGCTCGCAATTGGTTGAAAAAACTACGCTGGCAGCAGCGCGGCGAGCCTCGATGCGGACCCGAGGCCGATCCCAGTACCCGAGCGATCCAAAAAAATGCCGGGCAAACCAAGCGGGTCGGTGTTCCGGCGGCGTGATACCCTTTGAAATCCAGCGCAATATGACCCAGGTCGACGCCATGATCGATGAGCTGAATGACGAAGTCGAGGCCGATGCTGTTCTCGAGGTAACCGATGCTCCGCCTCCTGGGCGGACGCCCCCGCCGCCGCCCGTGCTGAGCCGCTCCTCGCCGCCACAGCGGCCGTCCGTCGTCCCTCCGTCGCTTCCGCCGTTGGGCCCGCCGCCCCTACCCGTCGTG
>DATEMX010000611.1:0-2262 GCA_035275365.1 Polyangiaceae bacterium
CCGCGCTCGTCGCGCTCGCGTGGGCGCGCGATCCGGCGCGCGGCGCCGTACCGCCCGAAGTGGAGCAACTCAAGGGGCATCGCGACGAATTGCCCGTCGCATTGAAGGCCGTCCCCAATGCCGTCGAAGCATTGCAAGCGATGGACAAGGGGGCGCCCGCCGAAGCCCGCACCGCCATCGAACGCGGCCTCGGCGCGGTCAACACGCCGGGCGTGGCGACCTGGCTCGGCTCGCTCGCCCTCCAAGCGGGCGACGACGCTCTGGCGCGTCGCGCGGCGCTGCAAGCGGTCGCCTTCAGCGCCATCTACCCCCAGGCGCGCGTGCTCGCGGCGCGCGTCGCGCTGGCTGGCGGCAGGCTCGACGAAGCGACCAACGCCGTCACCGAGCTCGATGCCTCCCTCCCCGACGTCGCCATCGTGCGCGCGGCCATCGCCTACGAGCGCCTCGACGTCGACGGACTCACGCTTGCCATCGAAGGCCTCGCGCCCGACATCCGCGCCCGCCCCGAGCTCGCCGCGTTCGTCAAAGCACCGGACATCATGCGCGGCACCGGTCCGCTCGAGCCCGCGAAGATCCGCTCTCTCACCGCCCTCGCCGTCGCCTGGGGCGACATCATCGCGCTCGACGCGGCGCTCGACGCCGGCAACCTCCCCCTCGCCAAAGAGCTCATCGACAAATTCCAAGACGCGAAAGACCGGCCGCCGCGCGCGCTCCGCGTGGCTCGCTACCAACGCTACTCCAGCCGCGCCGCCGACGCCGACAGCGCCTCGAAGACCGCGTTGACGCTGCTCACGCCGCGTTCCATCGTCGAGCGCATCTTGGTGCTCCTCGGCGCCAGCAAGGGCGACGAAGCCCGTGCTCTGGTCGCGAAGAACGCGCCCATGTTGGGACCGATGGCGTCATGGGCCCTCGCGTACATCGACGCCGACGGCCCCCGCGCCGCCGAAGCCCGCTCGAAGGCCTCACTGCTCGAGCCACCTCCGCCGATCGCGCCGCTGCCCTGGCGCGTGCTCACCGTTTTGGCCATGGGCGACCTCGGCGACAAGAAGCGCGGCGGTCCCTACGTCCGAACGCTCGTCAAGGCGATGCCGCGACACCCCGATCTGATCACCGCGGCGAGCGCGCTACGTTGAGCGATCCTTGCCGCTGCGCGCCGGCGGCGGCCTTGCCCTCGATGAGCATGCGAAGCTCGTCCGGCTCCGTCGAATTACCGTAAGCCTCTTCGAGGGTGATAGCCTTTTTCTGATAGAGCGCGGCGAGCGACTGATTCAAAGTGAGCATGCCGAACTTCTCTTGGCCCACCTGCATCGCCGAGTAAATCTGGTGCACCTTGTCGTCGCGAATGAGGTTTCGGATCGCGGCGTTGGGGACCATGACCTCGAGCGCGAGCGCCCTGCCGGGTCCGTCGGCTCGCGGCAACAAGTTCTGCGAGACGACCCCGGCGAGTACGAACGATAGCTGCGCGCGAATTTGCTGCTGTTGGTTGGTGGGAAAGACGTCGACGATGCGGTTGATCGTCTGAACGCACGAGTTGGTGTGCAACGTTCCGAAGACCAAGTGCCCCGTCTCCGCGATGGTCAGCGCCGCTTCAATCGTCTCGAGGTCGCGCATCTCGCCCACCAGCACGACGTCGGGATCTTGGCGAAGGATGTATTTCAGCGCCACCTTGAAGCTCACCGTGTCGGCGCCGACCTCGCGTTGGTTGACGACGCAGAGCTTGTTCGAGTGGAGAAACTCGATGGGGTCCTCCACGGTCATGATGTGCTGCCGCGTCTCGGAGTTGATCTTGTCGATGATCGACGCGAGCGTCGTCGACTTTCCCGAGCCGGTCGGCCCGGTCACCAAGACGAGCCCGCGCGGCTTCTGAGCGAGCTCGGCGATGACCGGCGGGAGGCCGAGCTCGTCGAACGTTCGCACTTTGAAGGGAATCGCTCGAAACGCGCCGGCCACCGCGCCGCGCTGCATGAACAGGTTGGCGCGAAAGCGCGAGAGGTTCTTCACGCCGAACGAGAAATCGAGCTCACTCGTCTTCTCGAAGGAGATCTTTTGTTCTTCGGTGAGGATCGAGTAGCAGAGGTGCTTCGATTCGATTGCGCTGAGGGGAGGCAGCTGGAGCGGCAGCACGGCGCCGTCGATGCGCAAGAGGGGCGGCGATCCCGCGGTGAGGTGCATGTCGCTGGCACCCTTGTCGATCATCACCTTGAGGAGCTGCTGGAGGCTGACCTTCAGGGCTTCCGGTGCGGACTGAAGCATGAACGGTCA
>DATEMX010000612.1:0-6430 GCA_035275365.1 Polyangiaceae bacterium
CGGCATGGCAAGTATCCACGCTCTCGAATCTGGGGGCCGGATTTCCGGTCGTCGATTAAGTAGACCCCCGCCCGCCGTGCGTGACACACGGGCCAGCGGCCCCTCACCACCGACACCTGCAACGCTGCGCTGTATTAGAAAGGGAGATCATACTCGCATGCCCCGGTGGGGGGCTTGCCAACATGAATATGCCCTCGGCTGCACGGCTCGTACACGCGCGCGAACGCGCGCAGTGCGCGCCTGGTCCGCGAATACAACGCCTTCGCGATTGTGCCCCATTCGCCATCGCGCGGGCGATAGTCGAACCACATGATGAGATCGATGGGCTTGCGGCCGCTGGAGGCCGGGAAGGTGCTCTGGTGGTGCGCTTGCGTCGTGACGGGTATATGTTTCAAAACGTGACGAAGCCTCGAGCACGAGCACTCGATCTGTACGGTGGCCGCGATCCGCGCGAGCTACCGGTGTACGCCATCGTCCAGGCGGCTCACCACGTGCGCGTGCCGCCGGTTACGTTGGCGAGTTGGGTCCATGGCCGGGCCTACCCGACAAAGCGAGGTTCGAGGCGGTCAACCCCTCTCATCCGGATGCCCGATGGGGGCCCGACGCTCTCGTGGTCCAACCTCGCCGAGGCGCATGTCCTGGCCGCGCTTCGCCGGCTCCATGGCATACCAATGCGGAACATCCGCAGCGCGCTGGAGTTTGTCGAGAAGCGGTACGGCTGGGAACATCCGCTCATCCAAGCCGGGTTCCGCACGGACGGCGTGCAGCTTTTCGTCGAAGAGCTTGGCAAGACGATCAATGCCAGTCAGCGCGGTCAGCTGGCAATCGATCTCGCACTTCGGCTCGACCGCCTCGAGTGGGAGGAGGGTAGCGGCCTCGCGACGGTGTTGTTCCCGTTCGTCGCGCGCCGCGGAGAGAACGAGCCGAAGCACGTGGTCATCGATCCGCGGCGGTCGTTCGGTCGGCCTGTTATTGCGGGGTCCGGCGTACCGACAGAAGCGATCGCCGAGCGATTCCTCGCAGGCGACTCGCCCGAGCACCTGGCGGGTGACTTCCGTCTCTCGATGGAATCGGTGCTCGAGGCAATTCGATACGAGAGCCGTGCGGCTGCCTGAGCCGTACACCTTCTTCATCGACCGTTGCCTCGGCACGGGGGACGTCGTCAAAGCCCTCCGAGACATCGATCTGACGGTCCGGCTCCACGACGCCATCTACCCCACCCAGGATACGCCGGACGAAGACTGGCTGCGCGATGTCGGCAGTAGGGGCTGGGTCGTCCTCACTAAAGACGGCCGCATCCGCCGCAATCAGGCGCAGATCACGGCGCTGATGCACGCCGGGTCGCGGCCTTCGTGTTGACGTCAGCGGGCCTCTCCGGGGCGGAGCAGGCGTCCTCGTTCGTGAGGGCCGCGAAGCGAATGCACGGGCTCCTCAGGGCGCACCGCGTGCCGTTCATCGCTACGGTCACTCGTGATGGTGGCGTGGATATTTTTATGAACCACCGTTGGCGGCAGGACCGGGACGGGCGATGGTACGCGCCGAGGGGTAGTGGGGCCGGCTGACAACCCTATCGGAGCGGAAACAACGACCTACTGCTGATGGCGCCGCATTCGACCGAGCCGCACATAAGTTGATCGACTTGGCAGACCCAACAGCCTCGGCGGCCCCCCACAGCGAAGCCACTGCAGCCCCTAAAATCTCTTGGCGGCCTTGGCGCCCTTGGCGGCCTTGGCGAATGACCGGATTCACCTCCAGGCCCCTCAGCCCAGGCCGGATCAGCGCGGCCGTGTTCTCGTGAAGAGGGCGCTCAGCACGAAGAGGAGCGCCATCGCCGCCGCACCGTAGAGGCAATAGGTGGCGAGGTGATCGTCTTTCGTGATGTGCAACGCGAGCGCCGCAATCGCAGCCGTCATGGCGCCCGCGGCGTAGACGGCTTGCCGCACGGCCGCGTAGACGAGCCGCGCGCCGTCGGAAAGGCCTCGCACCTTGACCTCGAGATCGCCGCGAACCGCGCGGTTCAAATATTTGCGCAGATCTTCAGGCAAAGTAACGGCTTGCAGCGCCATGTCTTTGGCGGCTTCGAGGGCAATCTTGGTCCAGTCGCGCTCCCCCAAGACGAACTCTTGGAGGTAAGGATTCACCACCTCCATCGGGCTCATGTCGGGATCGAGCTGGGTACAGACGCCGGTCAAGAGAAGGATGGTTCGTTCGAGGAGCACCCAATCGCGCGGGATGTGAAACACCTCCGAGAGCTCGCGAAGCCCGATGTTCATCCGGCGAAGGTCGAGCAAATTTTCGAAGCCGCGCAGCGGATCGATCTTGATGTCCTTCAGGTTGAAGCTCTCGAGCTTGACCTCTTCTTGGAAGCGCCGATGAAAATAGTCGATGACCTTCTCGCTCACCTCGCCGTCGTCGGCGCGCGCGAGAAAGCCCATCTTCTTCAGTGCCTTGATGAGGCTGTGGGTGTCGCGGCGAATCACGCCCTCGAGAAATTCGGGGATGCCCTCGCGCATGCTCGGCGAAAGCTCGGCGACGGCGCCGAAATCGAGGAGCACGAGCGATCCGTCGGCACGCGCGAGCATGTTCCCGGGGTGCGGATCGGCGTGATAAATGCCGTCGACGAACATCATTTGGCAATAGGTGCGGACGATCTTGCGCGCGAGCTCCTTGCGGTCGATGCCGGCCGCGTCGATGGCCGCCGTGTCGCCGACCTTCACGCCCTCGACGAACGTCGTCGTCAACACCTGACGCGTGGAGTGCGAGGGGACGACACGCGGGAAGACCACGCGCGCGTCGTCTTTGAAGTTGCGCGAGAGCCGCTCGATGTTGCCGGCCTCGCGCTGGAAGTCGAGCTCCTCGGCAATCATTTGACGAACTTGGTGGTAGTAGGCGTCGAGGCCGCGCACGGGCACGAACATCTGCACAATCGCCATGATGCGCCGAATCGTCTTCAGATCGAGCCGGGTAACCTCGTCGATGTCGCGGTGCTGGACCTTCACGGCCACGCGCGTGCCGTCTTGCAGGTAGGCCTCGTGAACTTGTCCGAGCGAAGCGCTGGCGAGCGGCTTCGGATCGAAGCGCAAGAACAGCTCGGCGACGGGGCGGCCGAGATCCGCGAGGATGCGATCCTCGATGTCCTCGAAGGGCCGAGGCGGAACCTGGTCTTGTAGCCCCTCGAGGCCCGCGCGAAATTGCTCGGGGAGAAAATTGGCCATGATGCTGAGCAGCTGACCGACCTTGATGAAGAGCCCTTGGAGCTTCACGATCGTTCGCTCGACGCGCACGGCGTTGCGGCGATGAACGTCGCCGATGCGATCCTCGTACCAGCCGACACCGAAGATGCGTCGCCCCAAGCTGAGGCGCAGATACGCAAAGAGAACCTGGAAGGTCGTCAGGTAGGCACGAACGAAGCGATAGCTCTGCACGCGGGGTCGCTTGGCGACGAGCGCCTTTCTCGCCGGGCGCACCGCCGCGCTGCTTGCATCGGCCACCATGGTGAGCAGGGTATCAGAGCGAGGACGAATCGGCCCGACCGATGCGGGCCGCTGCCCAGTCGGCCATGCGGTCATAGGCGTAGGGACGAGCGCGGCGGATGCCCTCGTTCTCCCGCGTCGGGTGAACGCGGTTGGTCAAGAGAACACCCACCATCTGCCGATCGACGTCGCACCACAGACTGGTACCGGTGAACCCGAGGTGGCCGATGGTGCTCTTGCCGAACTTGGCGCCCGACGACGACCCCGCGTCGCTCTTGCCGTCGAAGCCTGCCCGCAGCGTGCCGAGCGGCCGCGGCTTCACGAGGGGCCACAGCTCCTCGCGCGTGAGAAACGACCGGTTGCGATCGCGGAGCACGTCGACGACGGCGCGCCCGAGCGTCAGCACGGCGCCCACGGTGCCGAAGAGGCCGGCGTGACCCGACGCGGCCTCGCCGGAATAACTCCAAGCGTTCTCATCGTGAACGAGGCCACGCACCGTTCCTGCACGCCAAGCGACCCATTCGGTCGCCGCGACGGCCTTCTCGAAGCCAGCATCTTTCGCACGGATGCGACGCGCCGATCCCATAGTCAGCTCGAGAGGCGCGAAGACCAGCTCTTCGACGAGCCAATCGAGCGGCTTACCGCCGGCCCGCGCGATCGCTTCGCCCACCAAGAGGTACCCGAGATCGCTGTAGACGGGCAGAAAGCCCTCCGGCGGGATGGCTCCCGCGGCGTCGGGCCGCCGAGCCGCGGCGGCCTCGCGGAGCATCTCCGCCCGGCTCCCAATCTTGCCGTGCATCGCGTTACGAAAGAGCGGCCGGTGACCCTCGAGCCCCGCGCGGTGCGCCAGGAGCAGCTCGAGCGGAGCCGACGCCGACGGCGTTCCTGCGAGCTCCGGTAGAAGCGCGCCGAGCGGCGTGGCCAGGTCGACGAGCCCCGCCCGCGCCAAGCGAGCCGAAGCGAGCGCGGTGACCGGCTTGGTGAGCGAGGCGAGATCGAACCAGGTATTTTCGGTGACCCCCGGTTCGAAAGGCGCATACGAAAGGCGGCCCGCAGCGCCAAACTCTTGGACCCAGCCGCGAGCAAGGCCCACGGCGGCCCCCACGGCGACAGCCGAGGCCACCTTGCCGGCCACGAGTTCGCTCGCAAGTCGATGCAAGGGGAAGCTGATACCATTCGCCCCCGAGGAGCGCTACGTCAGAACGGTGAACGACCGACTCGTTTCGTCCGAAGTCAAGCGGGCACGCGAGCGCTTGCGAGAGCTCGGCGCGTGGTACGGAGCAAGGCCACCTGGCACGCCTTCAGACGAGCTCGACGCGCTCGTCGCCGCCGATCGCGAGCTCGAGCGGTCGGCGCGTACGGCACGCATCGACTTGGTTGCCGAAGTCGAGCGCCGCGCGGGTCCGTTCGAGGGTCGTCTGCTCACGGCGCTGCTCGACGTGCCGCGCGAACGGTTCGTGCGCGCGACGGAGATCGGAGAGAGCGCCGCCGACACGCCGCTCCTGCTCGATGACGACGGCCTCGCGACGATCAGCGCGCCCCACGCGTATTTGCTCTCGTTCCGGGCCCTCGGACTCTCGCCGGGCGAAAGGATCGCGGAGCTCGGTACGGGTTCCGGCTACGGCGCCGCGTTGGCGAGCCACGTCGTGACGCCGAGCGGTTCGGTCTTCTCGGTCGAAATCGACCCGCACCTGGCGCGGCGTGCGAGCCAACTCCTGGTCCCCTACGCCAACGTGCGAGCCGCGGCCGGCGGGGCGAGCGACCTCTTGCCGGCGTGGCGCGGGTACCCGCGCGTGACAGTCACCTTCGCCGTGGAAGCCGTCCCCTCGGCTTGGCTCGGCGCGCTTCCGGAGGGCGGCCGCATGGTCGTGCCGGTCGGACGAGGCGACGGCCAGCGCCTGCTCCGCGTCGACCGCGAGGGAGGCAAATTGACATGGTCCGATCACGGGGCCGTTCGTTATGTGCCCAATCGCGGCGGCGAAGCCACCAAAGCACACGCTTTTTGACGCGCCGCCCGTCGTACCGCTACCTTAGTCGGAAGCCCTGATGCCCCCCTCGGGGCGAGGGGCGCGAAGACCAATGGCTGACTTTGCATGGGAAGCGCGATCGCGAACGGGTGAGCTTCGCAAAGGCGTCATGGAGGCCGACAACCCGGCCACCGTCGAAAATCGTCTGCGCCAGCAACAGCTCAACCCCGTCAAGGTCAAAAAGCGCGGCGCCGTCTTCAGCTTTCAGTTCGGCTCCGGGGTCAACGCCAAGGAGATCGTCGTCTTCACTCGCCAGTTCGCCACGATGATCGACGCGGGCCTTCCGCTCGTGCAGTGCCTCGAGATTTTGGCCAACCAACAGGAGAACAAGATCTTCCAGGTGGCCCTGCGGGACATCAAGGCCCACGTCGAAGAGGGCGCCACCTTCAGCGACGCGCTGCGCCGGCATCCGAAGATCTTCGACGATCTGTATTCGAACCTCGTTCAAGCTGGCGAGGTCGGCGGCATCCTCGACACCATCTTGAACCGCCTCGCCATCTACATCGAGAAGAACGTGAAGTTGGTGCGGCAGGTGCGCGGCGCCATGGTCTACCCCTTCACCGTCCTCTTGATCGCCATCGGCGTCATGTCCGTTCTCCTGACGTTCGTCATCCCGGCGTTCGAGAACATGTTCAAAGACTTCGGTGCCAAAGACGAGCTGCCCAAACTCACCAAGTGGGTCGTCATGTTCTCCCACGGCTTCGTGGGCTACTTGCCGTTCATCGTGCTCGTGACCATCGGCGGCGTGGTCGGCTTCGTCTACGCGTACCGCACACCGCGCGGCAAGCGCATCATTCACCGCCTCATGTTGCGCATCCCCGTCATCGGCGACGTGCTCCGCAAGATCGCCGTCGCGCGTTTCACCCGCACGCTCGGTACGCTGCTCCAATCGGGTGTGCCCATCCTCGACGCGCTCGACATCGTGGCCAA
>DATEMX010000613.1:0-8094 GCA_035275365.1 Polyangiaceae bacterium
GACGCCTACGTGCGGGCCACGATGACGCTGCTCCGCCGCACCGGCGCGGAGCTCTCGTTCTTGCTGCATCCCCTCGATTTTCTCGGCCATGATATGGTTCGCGGGCTCGAGTTCTTCCCGGGGATGAAGAAGCGCACCACCTGGAAGCTTGCGCTGTTCGACGCCGTGATGTCGGAGATTCGCGAGTCGTTTTTGCCGATCACCATGCGCGAGCATGCCCGGGTCCTTTTGGACAACGGTCAGCTCAAACGAGTGTCCCTAAGCTGACGGTCATCAGCGAGGCGTTCGCGCTTCACCCTCATGGCCCACGATAAAGCGCCCATTACGATAGCGACCGTTTTCGGGACGAGACCCGAGGCGGTTAAACTGGCTCCTGTCATTCGTCGACTCGCCAAAGACCCAAGGTTTTTGCTCAGGGTCGTGGTGACGGGACAGCATCGCGAAATGTTGGAGGAGATCTTGGGTCCGTTCGGGATTGTCCCCGACGCCGATCTCGCCATCATGCAACCGGGGCAGACGCTCAACGACATCGTCTGTCGCGCGATGCCGAGCATCGACCGCCTCTACCGCGAAGAGCGGCCCGATGTCGTGCTCGTGCAGGGCGACACGACGAGCGCCTTTTGCGCGGCGCTGGCGGCCTTCGACCGGAGAATCCCCGTCGCCCACGTGGAAGCCGGCCTTCGCAGCTTCGATCGGTTCCAGCCATACCCGGAGGAGGCCAATCGCCGGATGCTCTCGGTCGTCGCCGATCTCCATTTTGCGCCGACCTCGTGGGCGCTCGGGAATCTCACGCGAGAAGGGACCGAGCGTAGCCGTGTGGTCGTCACCGGCAACACGGTGGTCGACGCGTTGCTCATGGTGCTGGGACCGGAGGCGGAACCGGCGAGCGCCCGTGAGAAGACGGTGCTCATCACGCTGCACCGACGCGAGTCGTGGGAGACCCCCGGTGAGCACGGGGCCGATACGGTGCTCGACGGGATACTCGCGGGAATTCGAGCGTCGGCGGAGCGGCACCCCGAAGTGCGTTTCGTCTATCCCGTTCACTTGAACCCCAACGTTCGCGCGGCGGCGCACAGGTGGCTCGGCGCGTCGCCGAACATCGCGCTCGTCGATCCCCTGGCGTACGTTCCGTTCGTGCAGGCGATGGCGCGTGCCTCGGCGATCGTGACCGACTCGGGCGGTGTGCAAGAAGAGGCGCCTTCGCTCGGCGTTCCTGTGCTCGTTCTGCGGCGAACGACGGAGCGCCCCGAGGCCGTCGACGCCGGCCACAATGTTCTGGTGGGAACCTCCGCGCAAGAGATCGAGCGCGCGCTCGCGGCGGTGTTGGACGGCGCCGCGAAGCGAAAAGGCGCCCCGCGCCAGTGGCCGTGCCCCAACCCCTTTGGTGACGGGCGCGCGGCGGAGCGCATCGTGCAGGCGCTCCTCCATTTTCGAGGAGAGGGCGACGCTCCCGAAGAGTTTCGCGCCGAGAATTCGGCTCCTAATGGCTTTTCGTCGTCAACGCAAGGGGGACCCATCGCATGAGCAAAATGACATTGCCTTCCGACGCCAACGCCAGCGGCCGCTCCTTTGGGCCCGAGGAGCTCGAGCTCCTGAAACAAGTGCTCGACTCGGGCACACTCAACTGCACCAAGGGCACGACGGTGGTCCGCTTCGAGAAGCGGTTCGCCGAGTTCATCGGCGCGCCCTTCTGTCGATGCACGACGTCGGGAACCGCCGCCGTCCACGCGGCGGTGGCAGCGGTCAATCCGGAGCCGGGCGACGAGATCGTGACCACGTCGATCACCGACATGGGCGCCATTTCGCCCATCCTCTACCAAACGGCCATCCCGGTCTTCGCCGATACCGATCCCCATACGTACAACGTCACGGCCGATACGATTCGCCGGAAGCTGACGCGCCGCACGCGCGCCGTCATCGTGACGCACCTTTTCGGCAACCCGTGCGAGATGGATCCCATCGTCGACCTCTGCAAGTCGAAGGGGCTCGTGCTCATCGAAGACGCCGCTCAGGCGTACGGCACGACCTATCGAGGGCGGCACGTGGGAACCTTCGGCCAGATCGGCTGCTTCAGCTTGCAACAAGGCAAGCACATGACCACCGGCGAGGGCGGCATGGTGGTCTCGGGCGACGCCGAACTCTCGCGCAGGATGCAGCTCTTCATCGACAAGGCGTGGGGCTACGGCGATCCCAAACCCGACCACTACTTCCTGGCCATGAACTATCGCATGACCGAGCTCGCCGGCGCGGTCGCGCTCGCGCAGATGGAGAAATTGCCGCGCATGGTCGATCGGCGCATCGAGATGGCCGAGGCGCTCACGGCGCTCATCCGAGACGTCCACGGCGTGCACGCGCCCACGATTCGCCCGGGCAGCCAGCACACCTATTGGAAATACCCGCTCCGCGTCGATCCGCGCGCGATCCGCGGCGGCGCCGACGCGATCGGGCAAAAGCTCCGCGACCGAGGCGTGTTCTGCGCGCCGCGCTACATCCAGAAACCCGCCTTCGAGTGCGAGGTTTTGCGCGACCGCAACACCTTCGGCAAGAGTCATTTTCCGTACGAGGGCGAGCATCGCAAGGGCGAGCCGCCGGTCGTCTACGACATCGCCGATACACCGGGCACGGCCGAGGGCCTGGCCACCGTGGTTGTGTTGCCATGGAACGAAAAATACACGAAAGAGCACGTCGATTACATCGCCCAGGCCATTCGCCAGGCAAGCGCCGAGCTCACTAGCGGCGCCGAAACGGGAGGGAAGAAGTCATGAAGCACGTTTCCAATCGGCCCACCCGCATCGCTCTCGTGGGGGCGGGCCGCATCGGCATGAGTCATTTGGAGGCGGTCTCGCAGCTCGAGTCGGTGAGGCTCGAAGCGGTCATCGACCCGCGCCGGGCCGTCGCCGAGGCCGTCGCCGAACAGAAGCGCGTGCGCTTCTTCGAGGACTATCGAAACCCCGAGCTCGCCGAGATGATCGACGCGGTCATCATCTGCGCGCCGCCGCACCTGCACTACGACATCGCCAAGAGGTTCCTCGAGCAGGGCAAACACGTGCTGTGCGAGAAACCCCTCACCATCTCGTCGCCTCACGCCGAAGAGCTCGTGCACCTGGCGGCGACGAATGACCTCGCGCTCATGATGGCGTCGAAGTTTCGCTACGTCGACGACATCGTCAAGGCCAAGGCCATTCTGGAGTCGGGGATCTTGGGCCGCGTCATCCTCTACGAGAATACGTTCTGCGGCAAAGCGATGATGAAGGACCGCTGGAACGCCTCGCGCGAGATGGCGGGCGGCGGGGTGCTCATCGACAACGGCACGCATTCGGTCGACGTCGCGCGCTACCTGCTCGGGCCCATTCAAGAAGTGCAGGCGCAGAACGGCATCTTTGCGCAGAGTCTCGAGGTCGAAGACACGGCGAGGCTCCAGTTTCGCACGCGCGCCGGCGTCATCGGCATGATCGACCTGAGCTGGAGCATCAACAAGGAAGGCGACAACTACATCAGCGTCTTCGGCTCCGAAGGGACGTTGCTCATCGGCTGGAAGGGCGGCAGCTACAAGCAAGACGGCAACGCACGTTGGGCGCATTTCGGAACCGGTTACGACAAGATCGGCGCGCTGAAGAAGCAGATCGAGAACTTCGCCGGGTACCTCGCGGGAACGGAGCGGCCGCTCATTACGCCCGAAGACGCGCTCGCGTCGGTCAAGACCATCGAGGCGGCATACGCATCGACGCGGCAGAACAATTGGCTGCCGGTGGGGACGGCGGCATGAGCGCACGTCTCGACGACTCGGCGACGTTTCTGGAGGCGGGGGGGAAACCCGCTTGGGTGCACCCCACGGCCCTCGTCGAGGAAGGGGTCGTCCTCGGCGGGGGCACGAAAATCTGGGACAACGTGCATGTGCGCCGCGGGGCGCGGATCGGCCATTCGACGATCGTGGGCGAAAAGACGTACGTCGCCTATGACGTTTCGATCGGTAACTTCGTCAAGATCAACGCGAGCGTCTACATTTGCGCGGCGGTCACCGTCGACGATTTTTGCATGATCTCGGCGCACACCGTGTTCACCAACGATCGATTTCCGAGGGCGGGCAACCGCGAGCTCACGGGGCTCGAAACGTCGGACCCGACGGGCGAGACGCTCTTTTGCCACGTGAAACGGGGAGCGACGATCGGCGCCAACGCCACGATCGGGCCGGGCGTGCTTCTCGGCGAGTTCTCGATGATCGGCATGGGGGCCGTGGTCACCCGCAGCGTCGCCGCGCACGCCCTCGCCATCGGCAACCCCGCGCGCCAGGTCGGTTGGGTGTGCTCGTGCGGATTGCCGCTCGCCTTGGTTCACGCGGGCGACCCGGCGAGAACGGGGGGGGCGGCAGCCGGGGCGGCCGACGGCAAGATCGCGTGCCGAGAGTGCCACCGCCGCTACTTGCTCGAAGGCGGCGTGCTGCGAAGGCTCGACGCATGACGAAGGTCGCTATCGTCGGCGGCGGCCTGCTCGGTCTCACACTCGGGTTGCGACTCGCCGAGGCAGGCCGCCGCGTGCAGATCTTCGAGGCGGGCCCCGCGGTCGGCGGCCTCGCCTCTTGGCACGACTATGGTCCGTTCACGTGGGACCGCTTCTACCACTGCATCCTGCCGCAAGACGGGCATTTGCTCGAGTTGATTCGACACCTCGGCCTCGAAGCGGATCTCGTGTGGCGTCAGACCGGCACCGGGTACTTCGGAGGCGGCCGCGCGCACTCGATGAGCACGACGCGCGACTACCTGCGTTTTCCGCTCCTTTCGTGGATCGACAAAGCGAGGGTAGGGGCCACCGTTGCCTACGCGGCCACGCTCGCAGACCCCGATGAGCTCTACGACATCTCCGCCGAGCAATGGCTCACGCGTTGGTGCGGCAAGTCGGGATACGAAGTGTTCTGGCGCCCGCTCCTCAAGGCGAAGTTCGGTCCTTTTTACGACCGCGTCGCGGCGGTCTTCATTTGGGCAACGCTCACCCGTCTATTCGGCGCGCGCTCGGGAGCTCTATCGAAAGAAAAGCTCGGATACGTGCGCGGTGGGTACCGAGCAATCTTGCAGCGCTTTCAATCGCGCCTGGCCTTGCTCGGCGCCGAGGTTCACGTGCGTTCGCCCGTCGTCGCCGTGCGCCCGAGCGCGAGCGGCTCGGGGTGCGAGGTGGTCTGTCAGGTAGGTCACGAGACCGGCGTCTCCGCGTTCGACGAGGTCTACTTCACCGGACCCACGCAGCTTGCCCGAAGGGTCGCCGAAGGGGTGTTCTCGGCCGAGGTCGACCGCGTCGATCGCGAATACCCGTCGGGCGGAGCCTATTTGGGGGTTGCGTGCTTGGCCCTCGCGCTTCGTCGCGCGCTGACGCCGTTCTACGTTCTCAACGTGGGCGACGAAAGCTACGAGCTCACCGGGGTCATCGAGATGACGAATCTCGTCGATCGCGACGCCGAGACGGCAGGCTTCTCGCTCGTGTACGTGCCGAAGTACTTGGGGAGCGACGATCCTCGCCTCGACGCCTCCGACAGCGAGATCGAGGCGAGCCTCATGGATCGCGGGCTCTGCCGCCTGTTTCCGGAGCTCCGTCCGAGCGACGTCGTCTACCAAGAGGTGCACCGCACCCGATTCGTGCAGCCGCTGCCGCTCGTGGGTCATGGCGCGAGGGTGGCGAAGGCCGGTGACGGTCGGACATCGGCGGAGCACTCGCCTCGACCCTTTCGGATCTTGAACACCTCGATGCTCACCTGCGCGACGTTGAACAACGACGAAGTCGTGGCCTTCGTCGATCGCTTCGTCGCCAAGCTCCCGGTCGCCCCGTCGGGGGAGCGGTCCCCGAGCGCGCCTGCCGGAGCTCGCGCCAGGTCGCTCCCCTGGTCGAATGGTGACCGTGTCGCTTGAGCCGCGGGCGAAGAACGCTTATCAAACAAGTGCCATGGCCCAGAGAGCTCCCACCCCGACGGGTGAAGTGACCGCGCCGGCGCGACGCGGCCGAAAGCGCGTCCGCGTGGGGCAAGTCTGGATCGACTCGGTGACGTTCGCGGAAGCCATCGAGGAGATCGAGCGGCTGGTCGACGAGGGGCAGGGCGGCTCGGTGTTCACGCCGAACGTCGACCACGTCGTGCAGGTGGAGCACAACCCGGGGTTTCGCGCCGCGTACGAGACGGCGAGCTTGTCGCTCGTTGACGGCCAGCCGCTCATCTGGGCTTCGCATTTGCTGGGGTCGCCGCTGCCCGAAAAGATTTCCGGCTCCGATCTCATCCTGCCGGTCGTTCACCTGGCCGAGCGAAAGCGCTGGCGCGTCTATCTGCTGGGGGGGCCCCCGGGCGTGGGCGCCATGGCGGCCGCCAAGTTGAAGAAGCAGTTCGACATCGACGTCGTGGGCATCGACGCTCCTCACGTGACGCGCGAGGGACAGCCCGTCGAAGGCCGCGCCGTGATCGATCGCATCAAGGAAGCGCGGCCTCACATCGTCTTTGTCGCGTTCGGCGCACCCAAACAAGAGCTGTTCATCCACGGCGTGCTTTCCGACATTCGACCCGCGGTCGCGCTCGGCGTCGGCGCGGGGTTCGACTTCGTGGCCGGCCGCGTGAAGCGCGCCCCCCGCTGGATCTCCAAGAGCGGGCTCGAGTGGTTGTTTCGGTTGGCACAAGAGCCCCGCCGCTTGGCGAAGCGCTACCTGGTCGACGATCCGCAGTTTTTGGGGATCCTGTACCGAACGTTGCGGCTACCGCGACGCGCGCGGATCGAGGAGTGACGGCAGGGGCCATGCTTCTGGTGCTTGGCCAAAGTCGAGCCCGCCTTTTCGAGCGCCACCTCGAACTTTCGACACTGGTGGCCTTTTTCGAGCGTCATCTCGAACTTGCCATACCAAATTGGAATCGACCGTCAAAACCGAGGGTCTTTGGCCAAGCCTGCGCTTCGCGTGGAGGCGGCTTCGCCGCCTGGCACAGCTAGGGTGACGCCTGTGCGCCGGGCAGCCGCTGCTCGGTACCTTGCACGCCGTTGGCGGCGTCGATGAGCCCCAGATCGAGGGTCTTGACCTTGGCGAAGCGCGCGGCGACGTCGTCCCAGTTCCACAGGTTCCAGACGGCCTCGAAGTATTTTGCCTTCTCGGTTCGATACTGCAGGTAGTAGGCGTGCTCCCAAGCGTCGACGACCATGAGCGGGATCCCTCCCTGGGTCGTCTCCGATTGGTGGTCGTGGAACTGTGCGGTCGAAAGGCGGTGCGCGATGGGGTCCCACACGAGCGCGCCCCACCCCGAGCCCATGATCGTCGACGACGCCTTGATGAGCTGCTCGCGGAACGACTCGAAGCTGCCAAAGTCGGTGACGATGGCGACGAAGAGGGCTCCGTTGGGGTCGCCGCCGCCTTTGGGCGACAGGTTCTGCCAAAACATCGAGTGAAGCACGTGCCCCGACAAGTTGAAGGCGAGTGCCCGCTCGAGCGCGGCGATCTGCGCAAAATCGTGAGACGTCCGGGCCTGGGCGAGCTTTTCGATGGCCGTGTTGGCGCCCTCGACATAGGCGCGGTGATGCTTGTCGTGGTGCAGCCGCATGATCTCGGCCGAAATGTGCGGTTCGAGCGCGGCGTAGTCGTAGGGAAGAGCCGGCAGTGTGTAGCGGGTCATGTGGCCTCCTTGGTCCTTTCGTTCACATCGCCGATGCCACGCACCTTCCGTGCCGGTCATCGAGCGGCGGCAGACGACCGCCTTCTCGTGGGTGCGACGACGGCGTTTCACCCTCGACGTCGCCCCGCGATTGCTGGCAGGCTGGCGGAGTGAACGCCTGCTTCGTCCGCTCGAGCGTCGTCCTCGCGGTCCTGTTCGAGGGGGCGGTGGCGGGCGCATACCCGTCGAGCAAGCTCGTGTATATTCGGGGAGAAGGCTCCGAGCAGTGTGCCGATGAAGCCGCCGTTCGGCGAGAGGTGAAAGACCGGCTCGGCTACGATCCGTTCTTTCCTACGGCCGATCGCACCATCATTGCCGAGATTGGTCGCGACATCCGGGGCCTGCGCGCGACCGTGAGGCTCATCGACGATCATGGCATCGCTCGCGGCGCGCGGACGCTTCGATCGGCCTCGCGAGAGTGCTCCGAGCTC
>DATEMX010000614.1:0-2001 GCA_035275365.1 Polyangiaceae bacterium
AGCCGACGTCGCCCGTGCAGAAGGAAGCCGCACCCGAGAGCCCCGGCACCATGCGGCCCACCGCGCCGTCGTTCCAGATCAACGTGCCAGCCGAGCCCCCCGCGCCGGCGCCGAGCCACGCCGAAACGAAATCGCAGGTGCCGCAGAGCCAAGCGCGCCCGCCCCAACCCCCTCCAGGTCCAGAGTCTCCATTTCAACCCGCGCCGAGCGTTCGAGGCCGAGCCATTGGAGGCGCAACGGTCAAGATGGGAAGTCCGACGAGTCCGGGAGGTGCGAGTGCTCCGGCGTACGCGCCTCCACCCGCCGGCGCCAAGCGTCCTTCTCCTCCCGTGCAGCGCACGACGGCGTCCACGGCGCCCCAACTTCCCTCGAACGCACAGCCGAGCCCCTTTGCCGCGACGCAGCTCGCGGGACCCTCGCGCCCAAAGCTCGGCAAGGACGCGCAGTTGGCTCCATCGAAGCAACCCGTGGCTCCGCCGCCGGCAGCCGGAGAAGAGGGGCTTCTGACGCTCGAGCTCGGATCGTCGTCCGCGTCGACCGAAGCCAACCACCGCGCTCCGAGCACGCGTTCGACGGCGCAGGGTCTCGCGCCCGCGGCCGCGCAGGCCATGCACACCGCCGGGGTGGCCGCTGCACGACCCGTTCCCGAGGCGAGCGATCTCGAAGGGGTCGGCACGCTGCTCAACGACCTCGACGACGCGTTCGGAGCGATCGTGAACGGGCAAACGCAGCGGCTGCGAGCTTCTGAGTCGCCTCCGCCCAACTCCAGCATCGCGGAGCTGCGCGAGCTCTTCACCCAGCTCGCCGCCAATCACATGCGCCAGGTGCGCGACTTCATGATCGCGGTGCGATGGGGCGAAGCCCCCCGCGATTGGATCCCCATCTGCGAGCCCGCCGTCACGTCGCTCACGCGCGCCGCCAAAGAAATGGAGCTCGCCGAGCTGAGCGCGTCGCTCGTTGGCTATGGAGCGGCGCTGCGGCGGACGGCGGAATCCGAGGGAGCGACGATCGCCGGGGAGACGCGCGATCTCTTGCTCGCGGAGTACGAAAAGCTGGCCGCCGAAATGCCCGACGCGTTCGGGCTCGATGGCGAGCGAGGACGTCGCGAGGCCATCATCGTGCACGCGCTCCTTCAGCAAGTTCCCGAGGTCCGCAAGGCAACCATCGACAAGATCTACGCGGCTGGTCTCACGAGCCTCGACGTGCTCTTCCTCGCCAAGCCCGACGAAATTTCGGCGACTACGGGCATCGGCGAGAGCATCGCCTCGAGCATCGTCGAAAAGTTCCAGCGCTATCGCGCGGAGATCGCCGGGCTCGCCGACGCCACGCGCGCCGCCGAGCGAAGGCGCCTCGGCGAGCTGGCGGTGGAGCTCCGCGGGCTCCACGAGCAGTTCGAGACGGTAACATCGGATTGGCTCGAAGAAGAGCACGCACGGAAGAAGCGGGTCCGCTTGGCTCGCGCGGAGGCGCTCTTGCAGGTGAAGGTACTGCTGGCGCGTCTCGGAGAAGTCGAACGTCTCAATCGCATCGAGCGTCTACCGTTCGAGCGCAAGATCATGGAGCTCGAGGGCTACCTGCGTGAAGCAGAGCCCCCTCCGGCTTCATAAGCGGTTTTCGCATTATTCGGAGGAGGAGTCGGTTCCCATGGCGGATTTCACTGCTGACGACGTTCTGAAGAAGGTCAAAAACAAAGAGAAGGTCGAGCGGGCCGATCTGCGCGGCGTCGATCTCTCCAAGGCTATTCTGGAAGGGGGAAGCTTCGGTCGATCCGACCTCGAGGGGTGTAACCTCGAAGGCGCCAGGCTCAAGAAGGCCAACTTCAAGAACGCGAGCCTCCGCGAGGCCTATTTGGTCGGCGCCGATTTGACGCAAGCCAACCTCGACAACGCCGATCTCGAGGGAGCGAACCTCGAACGCGCCGTGCTCGCGGGCGCCAACCTGAGCCGCGCCAACCTCGAGGGGGCCAACTTGACCGGCGCCAACCTCGTCGGCGCCAAGCTG
>DATEMX010000615.1:0-4528 GCA_035275365.1 Polyangiaceae bacterium
CAGGATGCTTTCCGGAGGGACGCCGTTCGAGGGCACTCCGTCTCAGCTGCTCATCACCCGTGTCTTACGAGATCCTCTCCCGCGGCTGCACGAGCGGGCACGCTGGGTTCCGACGGAGCTCGCGCTGATCACGCACCGGGCGATGTCGCACGATCTTTCGCTCAGGTTCCCTAATGCGAGCGCCATGGCGGCAAGCCTCGCTGCTTTTCTCCGAAGCTCCGATGTCGAGATCGGAGCGCTGGAGGAGGTGACGGCGAAGCGCCGCCAAGATCGACCCAAGGAAGCCAAGATCGATCGCAGGATGCTCGAGCCGCGGGACTACTCGCGGCCGCGGGCTCGAACAGGCACCGTCTCACGGGTTGGGCTCGTGGCCCTGGCGCTCGGCCTCGTCGGCGACAGCGGAGCCCATGTCGCTACCCATGTTCCTGACTTCCGGGATCCCTCGCGGGAGCCGCCCCCGCCACCTCCGCCGAGCGCCCCAACGCCGATGGTCAGCCAGGCCCCGCCCCTGCCGCCCGCAGTCCTCTTGTTTCGCCTTGCGGTCCCGTCCGGGGTCGACGTGACGGTGGACGGCGAGCCGAAGACGGTCTCGAGCGGTGCCGTGGAAATCGCGGGTCCGCCGGGCAGCAGGCATGACGTGGTGCTGCGCCGTGGCGCGAAGAGCCAGTCGCTGACCGTGACGACGACGGAGACGGGGCTTGAGCCACCTCGCGCAGCATGGAAGCAGCCCGCGGCCAGCGCCCCGCAGCCGCGGGCGCCTGGCATCCACGACAACCCTAAGGCGTTCGAATGACGAAGTGGTGCGCCGTCGCTGGGACCTTGGCAACCATCGCCCTTCTGTTTGCCTCTCGACCATCGATCGCGCAGTCGCGGGTGCCCGGCGGGACCGACGCCGGAAAAGGTGCCGAAAGCTCTCTGTCGGACGCCGCCAAGAAGCGAGCCGCCAAGAAGCGATACGACAAGGGGTTGAAGCTCACGGACAAGCGCGACTGGGAGAACGCTCGCGCCGAATTCGATGCATCGCGCGCCCTCTACCCGACCGGCACGGCGACGGCGAACAGTGCGGCCTGCCTCCGTGCGCTAGGGCGAGATGTCGAGGCCTACGAGCTCTATGGCGAAGCCCTGAGCGAGCGCTTCGCAAACTCGCTGGACCCCCCCGAGCGGAAGGCAGCGAATGAAGCGCAGACCCAGCTCTGGACGTTCCTTGCGGAGATCGACGTTCGCGGTGTGCCTGGGGCGACCGTGGTGGTCGATGGGTTGCAGCGCGGCACGGTTCCGCTCACCCGGCGATTGCTTGTGCGAGCGGGCAACCACATGCTCCGAGTCTGGAAGGAAGGCTTCCATCCGTTCGAAGAGGCGTTGACGCTCGTTGGCAAGGAGGTGAGGCCCGTCAATGTGACTCTCAAGGCGGTGGTCCGTGCCGGTACCCTTCGCGTGCAGGAGGAGACCGGTCGTGTTTTGGATGTCTTGGTCGACGACGCCAAGGTTGGACTGACGCCTTTCACCGGCATGCTGCCGCCTGGAAAACACAAGGTGATGCTCACGGGCAAGGATCGGGTCGGCAGCGCCCCCGCAACGGCTGACATTCGCGTCGGCGAGACGACCACACTCGTGCTCCGCGCCACCACGCTCGACGCGGTCGTGCGCATCGAAGCCACGCCGCTGAGCGCGCGCGTGCTCGTCGACGGAACCGAGGTGGGTACTGGCGTCTGGCAGGGTGCCCTGCGGAGCGGACGTCACCGAGTCGTCGTGAGTGCGCCGGACTACACGCCTGATCGCCGCGAGATCAACCTGGCGAAGGGCGGGAGTCTGACGCTTCGCATTCCCCTCGAGCGCACTCGGCAGCTCTACGCCGAACCGTTCCTCGGCTTCGGGTTTGCACGCTCGTTCGGCGGTGGTGCGGAGCTCGCGTGCAGCGCCACCGTGGTGGCACCGAATGGGCGCGAGCTCGAAGGTTGCCGGGATCGCGAGCGCCCGCGTGGGTTCATGGGTGGCGCCCGCGTGGGGCTTCAGCTCGTCCAAGGGCTAGGCGTCGAGCTCGGCGCTGGCTACGTCACGATGGTGGCGACCACTTGGCGCAACGCCATCGCGACTACCGAGCCAACGTCGCGATGGCGCCCGCTCTTCAGCAATGCGATGGAAGATCGGACGACCCTCGCCATGCCGTTCTTGGCGGCTTCGGCTAGCTATCGGTTCCTGCGTCGTACCCCCGTCGTCTTGCGTCTTTGGACGGGGGTCGCGCGCGGTCGCGTGACCACGAGCACGAGAGGGACCTACACGTCGGCGTACTACGAGGACGCGCAACATTCTCAGCGGGTCGGCTCGGCGACGTTCCCGAACCTTTCCGTGGCCGAGGCGTCGCAAGACGTCTGGATGGGCCTCTCGGGGCCGGAGGCGCGCATCGGCTACAGTCTCGGGCGCAAGCTCACCATCGACTTTGGCGTTCTGCTGCTGCTGGGGCTGCTCGAGAAGACGCCACGTACGAACGACAATCAGTTTCGCGCGACTGCGCAACGAAGGACGGGAGTCTTCCCTGCTGCGGTCGTTCAGGGCACGCCAACCCGCAGCGAAACGTTCAGCTTGCCGAAAGAGGACGCGCTCGGCACCACGCTCGTCCTCATCGCCCCCACGTTCGGCGCCCGCTGGACCTTCTGATCGAGGCGCCTGGGTGGACCACGCGAAAGCCGACGGAGCGCAGCCGGTTGCCGGGCTCGTTCCAATAGCGGCTGGACGCGTGCACGAAGGTATCGTCGTAGTACCAGGACCCACCGCGGATCACTCGCCGGTGACGGTGGTTCTCCGGGGCCTCCCGCGGCTTTTGGCCCCAAGAGTCGTCGTCACGACCGCGCCAAAGATCCCGGCACCACTCCCAAACGTTGCCACCGAGGTCGACGATCGGCCTACTCCAAGCACGAGACGTCCCGAGCGGAAAGGCGCCGATGGACGTTGGTCGGCCCGGTGAGCCCTCGAAGTCGTGGTTTGCTCTGGCGCGGTCGCCGAACTCGGGTGGCTCGTTGCCCCATGGATACGAGCGCCCGTCCTTGCCACGCGCGACACACTCCCATTGGGTTTCGGTCGGGAGCGTCACCTCGTACCCCCAGCGCTCGCTTACCCAGGCACAGTACGCGTTGGCGGCGTACCAACTCACGCCCGTAACGGGAGCGTTGTGGGGGCCGCGAAGCTGTGTGTCCCAGTCGTAAGGAGCGCTACCGTCGTACTCGGTGCGACCGCAGGTCCAGTATCGTTCGACAGCGTAGCCTTTCTCCACGAACGGCTCGAAATCCGCGACGACGATGGGCCGAAAGGAGATGCAGAAAGGCTTGACTTTCGCGGTGTGCGGGGGAGCCGCCTTGAAATGCTTCGGGTCACCGAGGCTCACCTTGCCGCCGCGGATCTCGACCCAGAGATCATCTTCGTCGAGCCGAGGATCCCCGATGGAGTCGAGCGCCTCGAGTGCGAACAGTCGATCGGCCAGGGGCCACGACGCGCCTCTGGCGTCAAAGGCATGCAGCAGCTCCTTCCGAACGCGCTCGAACAGCGAGGACCCCGTCGAGCGGGCCTCTTGGGGCCAGTCGCACGAGGCGCGTGCGGCGAGGCCGTAAATGCGCCCTTGCCGCTCGTGCTCGCGCGCTCGTTCGAGCAGCACTTCGACGTAGGCGCCGAGGCGTCGGGTCCCGCCGGTCCCCTCCCCCCCGAGGTCGACGTGCACGCCCGATAGAAACCGGAGAACGTTGTCACCCGTCGGGCTGCAAGCCAGCTCGCTCTCGACGTCGCGTCCAGACCGGACGAACAAGCCCTCGCTCGCCGCCTTGACCGCTCCCTCGACGTCGGTCGTCAGGCGAGGGCCAGCAAGACTGCTGGCGGCCAGGTATTCCTGGATGCTCAAATGAAGGAAGCGGACGTCGGATTCGTCCGGGGTGTCGGCGACGAGCAACCCATCGGCGGCGAGGATGTCAACCACCGTGCTCGCGCGCACGCCCGAAAGCTCGCTCTTCGAGCTCGGTTCCGGAAGATGAAGCTCGAGCGCCGCCCGCAGGTCCTCTCGCTCGAACGCGCCGGGAGGCTTGCTCGCGTCATCGCGCCTTAGCAGGTCTACGCTCGCCTGGCCGACCAGCGTGAGCATCGCGGGAATCGCAGCCTCCGGAATTCGTCGCGGGCGATCCGTGACCCATTCGCCGAAATACTTCTGAAGCCAGCGGTAGTACACCGTGCTGCGTCGATGCGGGAGCTCTCCCGATTCTTGAGCGAGCCGGGCGAGCAGCGTGAGCAGGAGTGGGATGCGAGCGAGGTCATAGAGATCGCCGCGCGGGTTCTTGACGAGTTGGCGCTGCGCGTCGCGGACTCCGATTTCGATCAGGAAAGGCAGCGCCTCGTCGCGGCTGCCGAACCAAGCCGCCGCGAAGCGTTCGATCCTTTCCGCATCCAGGGGAACCAGGTCGAGCTCGCTGAAAGGGACGCCGGGACGCCCGGCGTCCGCCTCGCCGCCGAGAGAGAATCCCGGACCCCGGTCGTAGCCGATGCTGCGTGA
>DATEMX010000616.1:0-6417 GCA_035275365.1 Polyangiaceae bacterium
CAACTCACGACGCAGGGAGAAGACCGACACCACCAACTGACCAGAAGCCAACTGCCCGCGTCGCTTCGCTCCGTTCACGATGCCTGAAACGCGTGATCACGATGCAGCGAAATGGCTGTTCACGATGAGTGAAACCCGCACTCTGTGCTCGCGAGGCAGAGGCACGACGTCAGCGACCCGAAGCGCTCCCCGCGTGGATGCGAGCGGCAGACGACGACGCGGCACCGACGTCACGCGGAGCCGAGCGAGCGGAGGACGCCACGACCGAAGAGCCCGACGAAGACGACGGCGCGCCAGCTAGGCGCACAGCGCGAGCAAACGAGGAGGACGACGATGGACACCAATGAAGGCGCGACCCGCGTTCGAGACTACGGCCGATTGCCTGAGCCAGGCGACCCGGCGACCACTTGGGTGCAGATCCGTGAGGACGGTGCGAAACGCGAGCACGAGGGCCGGGTTGTCGCGGTCTCACGAGGCGACTTCAAACGAACGGTCTTTCAGATCGTGCACGCGCGGGAGGTTGGCGGAACGTACGGCGCGCCCTTCATCCAGGCCACGAAGTACTACTCGGCGCGAAACGGGGGGTGGTTCCCTTCGAAGAATCAGAGTGCGACCTACACGATCGCGATCCACGAGCTCAAGGCACTGAGGCAGGCAATGGCTGCGATTCCCAATCCCCCTCGCAGATCCGTCGAACCCCCCGAGCAGCAAAGAAACGCCGACAATCACCACCGCGACCACCACGAAAGGACCGAGCGATGAGAACGATTGGCTACCAACAGAGCGTCACGAACGCAGTCCGCGACATGTTCGCTCCGACCCCCGAGCGACCCGCCGACCACGAGGCGATCCGATTCGCCGCGAGGCACGGTGGGAGCCGAGGTGTGATCGACCTTCGCATGCACAGCGGTACGGTTCCCCAACGGGTGATCGCCCACCTGAAGTCGAAGGATCCTGGGTTCGAAAAGCTTCCGTGGTCGGAGCAATGCAAGCGGGCCGCCTACTTCCGACAGGCTCATGGCCATCGGTTCTTGCTCGACGATGCCGGCGAGTCCGTGCACGACGCGCCTCCGCGGGTCGCGTCGATAGCGCCGGCTCCGTCGCCTATTCCTTCGGATGATCCCCGGATCGATAGGCTGATCGCCATCATCAAGGCGACGAATCCTTCCCTCGCCCATGCACCCCGCGAAGAGCTCGTCGCGACCGCTATCGAGTTCTTGACGAAGCTCGACGGCGTCGAACCGGGCGTCTCGCCGCCGCCCGCCGATGCGGAGACGCCCGTAGCGGCGTCAACGAAGATCGACCTCCGCGAGTTCACGGGCAACGTCACCCAGCGGGTCATGGGCTTTCTGCGGTCCAAGGACCCCGGGTTCGAGAAGCTCACGTGGGAAGAGCAGATCACGCGCGCGGGGATGTTCCGTCAGCAGAACGCTCGGAGGATCGTCACATGAGCGCGGTTCACGACGAGGAAGTTTTTTCGCCGGCCCCGCCCAGCGCTCCCAAACTGGAGCCGGTGGACGAGTCCGTTCCCAAGCACCTAAGGAAGAACGTCCATCTGGCCAACGCGGCGCGCCGTCAAATCGCAGAGCTCGAGCAACAGCGGGAAGCAGTTCTCTCGCGGGTGAAACAAGGCGAGGTCGCGTTGTTGGCGGCGCAGACAGGGCGTGCCAACAATCAATTCGGCACGGATCACAAGCACCCCGACCAGTTGAAAGCAGAACTCAAGCTGCCGCGGGAGGAACTCGCGAAGATCGACGCAGAGATCAGGCGTTTCCAAAAGACAATCGATGTCGTGGACTATCTGCTCGCGAATCCGCCCCAACCCGAGACCGAGCAAGAACCCGATCACCCTGTCATCGAAGAGCGCAAGGAGGCCCTGCGTACGGCGGAGCGCGAGTACGCTGACGCCCAGAAAGCCGACGACCGGGCGGCTACGCAGCTCGAGGCCGCAGAGGTTCGACTCGCGAACGACAAGAGCCTGCCGGAGATCCGGATCGACAACTACTCGGGAGCCCGCACCGAGCTCGAGCGTCCGGTACGCAAAGCGTGGCTCGACGCGCAAGAGGCGCAGATCAAGGCGCGCCATCACTTGCGGGAAGCCGAGAACGCATTGGCCGCAGCGCGCGCCGAACTCGCGGACAGCGCGAAGATCGAACGCGCGATCGCGAAGCACGACCAGAAGAGCGCCGAGGTGAAGCGCGAACGAGCCACGCGAACGGCGCATCAGAAGCGCGTGCGCGAGGTTGGGACCATGCTCGCGATGCTCATCAAGGAAGCGCACGCGATCGACCCTGATCCGTGGGAGTTCCGGAAAGCGCTAAACGAGGCTATCCAGGCGGCCGGCGTCGAGCCGTGGGACGCGCGAGGTTGGCTCAAGCCCGCATGAAGCCTCGCGCTCCCACGGCAGTCTCGTTCACGGAGTTTTGCCGTGTAGTCTTGCGCCACGGACTGACGGTCGGGCAGCGGGTCTTCGCCAAGGTGGCGTTCGATGGCGTCGACCCGTGCGAGCTCGTGGGGCGCGAGCGGAGGATCGCCGATGAGATCTTCGGCGGAGCTGAGACGATCCCGCCGGCGGCCCGGCGGGTCATCGTCGCCTACTTCGGGCGCGACTCGGGCAAGACCACGCTTGCGGCGGACTACGTGGTCTATCGGCTTCTCACCTCCGACTTGAGCGCGTGCGGTCCGGGCGACATCCCGATCGGGGTCGTCATCGCGCCCGACACCAAGACCGCTCGGGTGATGATCCGGATGGCGCTCGCGCGCGTGAAGGCGAGCCCCGAACTCGCGAGCCTGGTCAAAGGCGAGACGGCGACGAGCTTCACCCTGCGACGCCCCACGGACAAGCGACTCGTCGCCTTCGAAGCCATCGCGGCAAGCCGCGGCGGCGCCGCTGCCCGCGGTCGCACGATCGTCGTCGGGGCGCTCGACGAGGCCGAGTTCTTGTATTCGGGCGACGGCTACGTCAGGACCGACGGCGAGTCCTTCCGCGCGATGACGCCGCGCCTCGTGAAGGGCGGCGCCATCATGCTGATCTCGACCCCATGGGGAGACGAGTCGTTGATGCGCAAACTCCACGCGGAGAACTTCGGCGATCCCAAGACCGCCCTGGTCGCGAAGGCGCCAACGCTTGTCATGCGGGACGACGATCCCGAGCTCGCGGCCCGCATCGATGCCGAGATGGCGAGCGATCCCGACAACGCCAAGCGAGAGTTTTTTTGCAACCTCGCGGGTCTCGGCGGCTCGGCACGCCTCTTCGATCCGCAAACGATCGACAACGCGGTCGACCCCGACGCCGACATCGTGGCGGTGCACGACTCCCGCGGAGCAGGGCGCAATCTTGTTCCGGTCTTCGACCGCGCGGGGGCCGCGTGGGACCTCGGGCTCGTTCGCGACTGCGCGGTCCAGGTCGTGGTGGGACGGCGCCGCGGCGTCTACCAGGTCGCCTCGCTCCGTGAACATCGCCCGCAGAAGGGCGCGCCGCTCAAGCTCTCGCACATCGTCACGACGTTTGCGGACGACCTCGAGGCATTCCCCAGGATTCGACGAGTCGTTGCCGACGGTCATGCGCGCGAGCCTGCCCGCGAATACGCGTCCAAACGAGGGATCGCGATCGACCACGCGCCGGAGGGGGCGGCCGGGAAAGCCCTCGTCTACCTACTCGCGAAGAAGCTCTTCGCCGAAGGGCGGGTCATCATCCCCAACAACCCTCGGCTGATCTCGCAGCTGAAGAGCATCACGATCAAACAGGCGCCGGGGGGCGGCCTGACGATCAGTGCTCCTCGTCGCGGCGGCTCCCATGGCGACATCTGCAGCGCGCTCGTCCTCGCCTTGTGGCAATGCGACCGGTCCGCCGTATTCGCGTTCAGGGGAAGCGCCGGCAAACCCGACCCGACAAGCGCCCGATACCAGCTCGCCACCGACGCCGAGCGGGCATCTATTGATGATCTTCAAGTGTCGGCCACCGGTCAATCGGTGGAGTTGCGTCGCAACAACGGAACCGGCGTTGCCGCGCGCAGCGGAGGTTTCTGATGGCACGTAGCCGCGAAGGAGAAAACTGATGGGAGTCGATCGAAATCTACGAAGCGCAACTTGGGAAGAACTGGAGGCCATCGAGGATGGGGACCGAGTCCTCTTCCCCGACGTCATCCGCCAGCGCACGGCCAAAGGCGAGCTGAACGAAACGGAGGTCATGGTCCGAGTGCTCCGAATGCCCGAACGGCGCAAGGCTCGCCTTGATGCGCGCGAGCTCGCCAAGAAGGTAGGCGTCGATCCAGCCGTCGACCCCGAACTCTTCGACGACATCGATACCCTTTGCACACTCGCGCGCGCGATCCGCGACAAGGGCGATCCCAAGACGCAGCACATGACGGCCGAAATGCTCGAGGGTGCGTACGAATGGCGTTCGCTCAAGGAGGTCTATGGGCGCTACAAGGTCTATGAAGACCGTACCGATCCCGGGCTAGAGATCGCGGACGAGAAGGAGATGTGGGCGGCCCTCGGAGCAATTGCCAGGGCGGGCAACTGCCTCCCTTTAGTCGAGCTCGCGTCGCTCTCGCAGAACGCCTGTATTGTGTTTTCGGCGAGGCAAGCTTTGCTCTCACCGACGTTCAAGTCCTTCTTGGAATCTATCGATTCCTCGACTGCGGCGTCCTGACCACCGATCAGCTCACGGCCATCATTCGAGGCGTGAAGATCTTCCAATGAGAGGCGGCGACCGTGGCAAGTAGATCGCGCGAAGGTTCAGTTTCCCTAACGTTGAAGTCGGGCAGTTTTCTCGCCGGCTTGAAACGGGTAGGTCAGGAAAACGAACGGCAAACTAAGAAGATCGAGTCAGCTTGGAGGAACGCCGGCATCGCGGGCCTCAAGGCGTTTAAGCAGGAGCTCTTGAGCGTCGGCGCGACCATAAAGCAGGCCGCGAAATGGGGCTTCGCCGGAGCCATCGGCGGTGCGACGCTCTTGAGCAAGCGAGCGCTCGACGTGCGTGAAAAGTTCCAGAACCTCGCGTTCACGATCCAGGCCGGGACGGGCGTCACGCAGGACTGGCAGTCCCTCATGCGCGAGGTGCAGGGGAGCGCGATCGCCACTGGGCAATCCACGAACGAGCTCGCAGACGCCTTCGGTAGCGTCTTCGAGGCTGTGGGGGACGCGGACTACGCGAAGGCGGCGATGAAGACGATCGCGACCCAGGCGACCGCGACGGGCGACTCCATCGAAACGCTTGCGTCGATCGCCGGTACCCTCAACGAGAAGTTCGGCGTTACGGCGAAAGACCTTCCGGAGGCTCTCGCGATCGCCAAGGGCCTCGGCAGCAAGGGCGGAGTCTCCATCCAGGACATGGCGGACAAGCTCTCAGTCCTGGGAGCGAGCGCGAAGCGCGCCGGCCTGCAGGGTATCGAGGGCTTTCAAGCCATGATCGCGATCGCCAATTCGGGCGACGACGCACTCGGCGGTCTCAAGAAGAACGTCGCGGCCGTGACGGCTCTCTTCGATAAGATGACGGAGAGCGGGCAGCAGAAGGAGATCCAGAAGTCATTCGGCATCGACGTCAAGACGATGCTCAAGAAGGGGGCCGACCCGATCGGTGTTGTTGAAACGATCCTTCGGAAGACCCGTGGCAACAAGGAGAAGATCGAAGCCGTCTTCCAGGGGGAGGAAGGTAAGCTCCTCGTCGATCTCGGAAAAAAGTACGCCGCCACCTTCGACGCGACGGCGGGCAACGTCGAGACCAAGACGCAGGCCGCCGTCGACGCCTTCAACGCATCGCTCGAGGAGGCCGGTCGCTCGAACCTCAACGCGGCCCAGATCCAGACCGAGGCGGCGCGTCGCGCGCAAGAACCGCAGCGGCGCCTTGCGTCGTCGCTCGAGCAGCTGTCCGCGAAGTTTACGGACCCCAAGATCTTCAGCGCTATTGATCGACTGTCCGATTCGCTGCCGCCCCTCACGGAGAAGATGGGGAAGCTGATCGATCTGGTGCTGGAGAACCCCGGCACTTCTGCTGCCGTCGCGGCGGGAGTCAAACTTGGCGCACCAGCGATCGAGGCCGCGATGGTAGCGGCGCTTACGGGCAAGATGCGGGTGCCAGACGTTGTGGCGGGTGGCGCCGGTGCCGGTGCGAGTGCTGCGGAGGTTGCGGCGGGGGCTGGAGCATTGGGTGCGGGCGGCCTGGCCGTGGCCGCGCTTCCTGTCGCTGCCGCCGGCGCAATGGCCTACGTGGCCTCCGAACAGCAAGACCGCGGGGCGAAGCAAGGGAGAGCTCTGGCGGAAGACGAGGTGGGCACAATCGAGGGCCGAGCAACGCGCCTTCGCGAAGCAATCTCGCGCGCCCAAGGCGCAAAGGACGCGAGCTTCCGTGTCCGAGAACGCGGCGAAAGCCCCTACCTTCCGCAAAACAAGGCGGCACTCGACAACGAAGCCTTG
>DATEMX010000617.1:0-10554 GCA_035275365.1 Polyangiaceae bacterium
CACGCGCGCGCGATGGCCAACCTCGCCGAGGCCGCGGCGGCTGCGCTCAGCGCCGACGCGCTGCTCGTTCGAGCAGGCGCCTACTACCACGACCTCGGCAAGACCGTGCAGCCCAAGTACTTCGTGGAGAACCTCTTGCCGGGCGAAGAGAGTCCGCACGAAGAGCTCGAGCCCGAGGTGTCGGCCGACGCGATCATGGCCCACGTCGTTGCCGGCACCAAGATCCTGCGCGAAGGCGGCGTACCCGAGCCGGTCGTCGAATTCGCCTACACGCACCACGGCACGCAGGTCGTCGAATACTTTTGGCACAAATGCATGAACGCCGGAAACCCCAACGGTCTGACGGAAGACCACTTTCGCTATCCGGGGATGAAGCCGCAGACCAAGGAGACGGCGATCCTCATGTTGGTCGACTCCATCGAAGCGGCCTCGCGCACGATCGACCCGCCCGAGCGCGAGAAGTTCGAAGAGATGATCCAGCGCATCATCTTCACCAAGCTCCGCGGGGGGCAACTCGACGAGAGCGGTCTCAGCGTGTCCGACCTCCGCACCTTGGTGACGCGCATGAGCGACACCCTGGTCAACATGTTCCACCATCGCATTCGCTATCCCTGGCAAGATCAGAGGCGGAGCTCGAGCATCAAGGCAAACGCCCACGAGACCGAGCCGCCGCCGTCGATCACCGCCATGCCGCTCTCGCTCGTGCCGCCGCTCTCGAGTCCCCCGCCTTTCTCGAGCGCTCCGCCGCCCGATGCCCCCTCCTCCTCCTCGACCCTCCCCGAAAAAAAGAGCTAAGGTCTACCCAAAGGGAAAATTGGCATGAACGAGCAGAGCTTCATGAAGTCGGTGTTCCATGGCGTCATTGCGGAGGAGCTCATTTATCCCTTCCCCGAAATGAGCCGCGACGAGCGTGACAACACCGCGATGATCTTGGAGAGCGTGCGCAAGTTCGTCGAGGCCAACGTCGACGCCGCCAAGATCGACAAAGAGCAAATCATCCCCCAGAGCGTCATCGAGGGCATGAAAGAGCTCGGCCTCTTCGGCATGATCATCCCCCAGGAGCACGGTGGCATCGGGCTCTCGTCGAGCTCCTATGCGCGCGTCGTGCAAGAGGTGGCGGGCTACGACGCCTCGCTCGCGGTGACCCTCGGCGCCCACCAATCGATCGGCTTGAAGGGCATCTTGCTCTTCGGCTCCGACGCGCAGAAGGCCGAATACTTGCCGAAGCTCGCGTCGGGCGAGCGAGTGGCTGCGTTTGCCCTCACAGAGCCCTCGGCCGGATCCGACGCGGCGGCGATTCAAACGCGCGCCGAGGAGTTGCCCGACGGCAGCGGATACCTGCTGAACGGCTCCAAGATCTGGATCACGAACGGCGGCTTCGCCGACGTGTTCACGGTGTTTGCGCGCACGTCGTCGCCCGAGGGCGGGCAGAAGCCGAAGATCACGGCGTTCATCGTGGAACGCGGCATGGGCGTGAAGAGCGGGCCGCCCGAGCACAAGCTCGGCATCCGCGGCTCCTCGACGACCGAAGTGTTCTTCGAGGACGTCCGCGTTCCCAAGAAGAACGTTCTCGGCGAGGTGGGGCGGGGCTTCAAGGTTGCCATGGAGGTGCTCAACTCGGGTCGCCTCGGGCTGGCCGCGGGGTCGGTCGGCGGGTGCAAGCGGCTCATCGAGATGGCGGTCGATCGCGTGCAAGAGCGCAAGGCGTTCGGCCGCCCAATCGGGGAGTTCGGGCTCATCAAAGACAAGATCGCCATGATGATGGCGGAGACCTTCGCGATCGAGTCGATGACCTACCTCACGGCGGGTCTCGTCGACGGCAAGGTGAGCGACTATTCGCTCGAGAGCGCCATCTGCAAAGTCTACGCGTCGGAGACGCTGTGGCGCGTCGTCAACGAGACGCTGCAGATCGCCGCCGGCATCGGCTACATGCAAGAGTATCCCTACGAGCGAAACCTGCGCGACAGCCGCATCAACCTGATCTTCGAGGGCACCAACGAGATCTTACGTTGCTTCGTGGCGCTCTCGGGGATGCAGGGGCCGGGCAAGGAGCTCGCCGAGGTGGTGCGGGCGATGCGCGAGCCCATCAAAGGTTTCGGGCTCTTGTCCGATTTTGCGATTCGCAAAGCGAGGACAGCGCTCAAGCGCGAGCGCATGACGCGGGCCCACCCCGTGCTGAACAAGGAAGCGGTCGTTTTCGAGGAGTACACGGCCGAGCTCTCGAAGAACGTCGATAAGGTTTTGCGCAAGCACGGCCGCGAGATCGCCGAGATGCAATACACGCAGAAGCGCGTGGCCGAGATGGCGATGGATCTCTACGCCATCGCGGCGTGCCTCTCGCGCACGACGCGCGCGATCGAGAAGCGCGGCGAAGAAGGCGCTCGTCGCGAGATCGATCTGACGACCGTCTTCGTGGCGAGCGCGGAACGAAGGCTCGACGAGGTCGTGCGATCGTTCGACAAGAACGACGACGAACTCCGCAAGTCGGTCGCCTCCCGCACGTACACCGACGGCGGCTACCCCTTCGACGTCATTTAGCGTCGCGGCGCGATTTCCAGTCGCCGCCAAGGGCGCCAAGGCCGCCAAGCAGATTTTGGGGTGGGCCCTGCTGACCTGCTGCATGAGAGCTGAAGACTTGGAAAGTCTCTCGCAAAGCGTGAGGCCATTCCAGTCTTGCTGGGTCTATGTGATCCACGGCGGCACCCCAACCCCCTTCTTGGCGGGCTTGGCGGCTTTGGCGGCCTTGGCGATGACTGGGAATCGTCCCGAGGTTGTTCAGTGCCGTGCAAGTTTTGTGGGGTGTTGAGAGCGTGGTTTTATACGTAATGACGGTGTTTTAGTCGATGAGCTCGTTGTTTGGGGCGCGTACCCAAAGGAGGGCGTGGTAAACTTTGCGCATTGATGCGGCGCGTTTTGGTCGTGGACGATGAAGAGAATCTGCGGCTCGTCCTACGGACGGTGCTGAAGCGTCAGGGCTACGAAGTGGAGACGGCCGAGAGCGGCGAGGAGGCGCTCGGGCTCGTCGATAGCTTCGGGCCGGATGTCATCCTCACCGACGTGCGGATGCCCAAGATGGGCGGGCTCGATCTCTTAGCGACGCTCCAGGCGAAGGGCAACGAGGCCACCGTGATCGTCATGAGCGCCTACGGCAACGTGGATCTCGCGCTCGAGGCCATCAAGGCGGGCGCCTACGACTACGTGCAAAAGCCGTTCAAGCACGAAGAGATCGTACTGGCCATCCGCAAAGCCGAAGAGCGCGAAGCCCTCCGGCGCGAGAACCGCGCGCTCAAAGAGGAGATCCGAAAAGAGCACGTGTTCGAGCAGATTTTGGCCAAGAGCCAGGCCATGCAAGACATCTTCAAGATGATCGCGAAGATCGCCGACTACAAAACCACCGTGCTCATTTCGGGGGAGAGCGGGACCGGCAAAGAGCTCGTGGCGCGGGCCCTTCATCGCAGAAGCGCACGGCGCGGCGGCCCCTTCGTCGCGGTCAACTGCGGCGCCATCCCGGCGAACCTCCTGGAGAGCGAGCTCTTTGGTCACAAGAAGGGCGCCTTTACCGACGCCAACAGCGATCGGCGTGGTCTCTTCGAAGAGGCCGACGAAGGCACGCTCTTCCTCGACGAGATCGGCGAGCTTCCCACGGCGCTGCAAGTGAAACTCCTGCGCGTGCTCTCCGACGAAATGATCCGCCGCCTCGGTGAGTCGAAGGATCTCAAGGTCGACGTACGCATCATCGCCGCGACCCACCGCGATCTCGCGGCCGAGGTCAAAGCGGGGCGCTTTCGCGAAGACCTCTTCTACCGACTCAACGTGCTGCCCATCTCGGTGCCGCCGCTCCGCCAGCGGCGCGAAGACATCGCGCTGCTCATCGACCATTTCGTGGCGCGCAACAACGTTCGCCTCGGCACGACGATCCGCGGCGTCGACACCGAGGTCCGCCGGCTGCTCGTCGAATACGCCTGGCCCGGCAACGTGCGCGAGCTCGAAAACACGGTCGAGCGCGCCATGGTCCTCTCCGAGGGCGATACCCTGGTCGCCAGCGACCTGCCGGAGCGGGTGAGAGAAGCTCGCGATCCGGTCCAGGTGCAACTTGCTAGCGGAGAGCTCTCCATCAAGAAGACGACGCGCGTCATCGAAGAGACGCTCATTCGTCGAGCGCTGCAGAAAACCAAGGGAAATCGCACGCGCGCGGCGGAGGTGTTGGAGCTTAGCCACCGGGCGCTCCTCTACAAGATCAAGGACTACAAGATCGTCGACATGTGAGGTAGTCTCTCCGCATGCGAAGCCAGATGGGGACTTTGGTCGCATTCCTGTGGGCAATGGTCGCCGCGTGCGGCGGCGGTACGCCCGCCGCGTCGACGCCGAATCCGCTCGACGACGCGCCGCCCGCCGAGCCAACGGCGCGGCCACCGTCGTCGCCTGCCGAGGTCGACCCCAAGAAAAACAAATTCGACGAAGAAGAGTCGAAGGTCGTGCTGGCGCGGGCCGCCGGAGCAGCCCACACGTGCGTCGACGTCGCCGAGAAGAGCGCCCCGCACGGCGACGCGACGGTGGTGGTGACGTTCAGCGGCAGGGGCAAGAGCACGAACGCTACCATCAACCCGCCGTTCGACGGCACGCCCATCGGTCAGTGCGCTACGCGAGCTTTCGTCAACATCATCATTTCTCCCTTCGAAGGGCCCGACGTCGAGAAGAGCTACCCAGTGAATCTGAAGCCCGACGACAAGGGATCCAAGAAGGACGCGGTCAAGCCGAAGAAATAGCGCTTGGGATACTCTTACCCTACGGTATCTACACCTACGACGCCCTCGCCAAGTCGAGAAGCCGGCTACGGCAGAAGCCACGTGAGGAATTCGAACCGCACGAGGGCCCAGACGACCGCCAAGACCACGAGTTGCGCGATGAAGTTGCCGATGCCGGAATGGCTGCCGTGGATCCACCGCGCGGCGATGTGGTTGGCGATCGCGGCCGTGGGGATGTGAACGACGTAGCAATAGAGGGACCGTTTGCCGAGCCTGAGGAAGAACCAGCCGGCGGCGCGCTCGATGGGCTTCCACGCGTAGTCGACGACCAAAAAAAGGAAGGTAAAGACCACGCCGGCCGCCACGAGGCGACCGGGCCGCAAGAATTCGCGGCCAAAAACGTTCTCCATCCACACCTCGGGCGACGTGGGGAGGGCGAACGCGATGATCCCTCCGTCCGTGCGGTGCAGCGCGAGGAGCGCAGCGAGAGCGATGCCGCTCGCCAAGAGAACGCCCCGTCGCCGCTGGGGCGTGAACCTGATGCGGAGCTCGTCGCCGTGATAGCCGACGATCATCGAGAGAAAGAATAGGGCTTGGTAGGCAGCGGGGTGAAAGAGATAGTTCTGCGGGAGCGGACCGTCGAGGCCGTCGGGAAATAGCTGAAAGGCGGTGTAGAGGCAGAGCGAGCCCGCTGCCAAGACGGCGGGCAGACGCCGGTGCAAGAGCCAGATGCCTAGCGGCGCGGCGGCGGTCAAGAGGCTGTAGAGCGTCAGAATCATGACGAAGCGAAAGATGCGCCGAAAAAGGAGGATCTTGAGGACCGCGTTGCCGACCTCGCCGGCATCGTGGAAGAGCGCCACCGGCAGGTGCGTGACCACGGCGCCCGCGAGCAAGACCAAGCTGGAGACGATGGCGACCACGTAGAGCATGGCGGCGCGCTTGAGCGCCTTCCGCCAAACGGATCGCATGCCCGCCTTTTCGGCGATGGGCCAATAGACCCCGCCAAAGACCACGCCCGAGATGCAGACGAAACCTTCGGCCGCTGTCACGAAGAAGCGAGCGCCGCCCGTGAGATAGTAGAGCGGCGACCATCCACCGACGTGATCGACGAGCACGATGGCGATGCAGATGCCTCGAAGCAGATCGAGACGAAGGTCACGCCGGGAGGTGGGCACGTACCGCCACGAACGCAGCGCACCAGCGACGCTCGTCCGACTTGGGCAGTGTTCCTCGAGGAATTGGTCCATGCCCCCCTTGCGTCTCCCCGTCGGGTGCACCTAGCGCAAAAATGGTTGTCGCTACGATTATCAAAATGGCGCTGGCCAATGCAAGCCCTGCATTGGGCGCAATCGGTGACGCGGGGGGTTACCGAGACGTCACATTATTGCAATGATGCAAAGGGTCTCGTGCACTGCTTTTCTGCCAATACGACGGCCGCACGATTGGGCAGCGGGCGATCCCCATGCCCCATGCCCGACGCCGTCGACTCACTTGCCGACGATCGGTTCGAGGCAGCGCTCGCGGGCCTCGCGGAGCTCGGTGAGCGATGCTCTCACGAGCTCGGAACCGTTCGTTCGGATGACGAAATCGGCAGCGGCTGTCTTCCCGAGCTCGAGCAAGGGGACACCGGCGCGCGCGGCGCGAGCCTTGACGTCGGCGAGATTCGCGGGAGCGACGGACGCCACGACGCGGCTTGGCTCTTCGGAGAAGAGCGCCGCGACGGGACTCGCCGACGCGGGGAGGGCGATCTCGGCGCCGATCATGGCGCTCTCCCGATCGACGGCCACGGCGCACTCGACGAGCGCCGTAGCGAGGCCGCCGTCGGAGACGTCGTGCATCGATGAGACCAGACGGGCGCGTGCCAGTTCGAGCGCCAGAAGCTGGAGACTTTTCTCCATGTCGAGGTCGAGCGAGGGGAGCGGGCCTTGGATCTTGCCGGTATGCGCGAATACGTATTCCGATGCGCCGAGCAGGTTCTTGCCGGCGGGTCCGAGCACGACGACGACGTCGCCCGCGCGCTTGAAGCTCGAGGTGACGATGTCGCTTTCGTTGGCGATGAGGCCGACGGCGCCGATCGTGGGCGTCGGGATGATCGCGCGGCCGTCGGTTTCGTTGTAGAGGCTCACGTTGCCGCTCACGACGGGAACCGCGAGCGCTCGACATGCCGCGGCCATGCCGTCGATCGCGCGCGAGAACTGCTCCATGATTTCGGGACGCTCGGGCGAGCCGAAATTCAGGCAATCGGTGACACCGATGGGCTCGGCGCCCGTGACGGCGAGGTTGCGGCACGCTTCGGCGACGGCCATGGCGCCGCCCTGGTACGCGTCGAGCTCGGCGTAGCGCCCGTTGCAGTCGCTCGAGAAGGCGAGCCACTTGTCGACGGTGCGATCACCGACCTGACAAGGCACGCGTACGACGCCCGCGTCGGAACCGGGGCGTACCGCGGTGCCGCCGCGCACGATGTGATCGTACTGGCGCCAGACCCACCGGCGCGATCCGAGGTTGGGCGACCCCACCATGCGCAGGAGCTCGGCTTTGAGATTGCCGGGAGCGGGAATGGTGGCCGGATCGTAGGCGAGACGCGCGGCGAGCGTGGGATCGGAAGCGCGCGGTCGGTCGTACTTCGGCGCGGCGTCGGCCAGAAAGGATACGGGGAGATCACAGACGACCACCGGTTCGCCCGCGCGTGACGCGCCGTCGAGCGGATCGTAGCCGGGCGTCGCGCGCACGACCCAGCGGCCCGTGTCGGTGACGTGGCCGATGACGGCGGAGTCGAGATCCCATTTCTTGCAGATGGCAATGACCCGCTCTTCGCAGCCCTTCTTGGCGACGAGGAGCATGCGCTCCTGCGACTCGGACAACAGCATCTCGTACGGCGAGAGGCGGCGCGCGCGGCGCGGCACCATGTCGAGGTTCAGATCGAGGCCCGTGCCCGATCGCGAAGCCATCTCGACCGACGACGACGTGAGGCCCGCGGCGCCCATGTCTTGAATGCCCTCGAGCACGTCTTCGCTCATGATCTCGAGGCACGCCTCGATGAGGAGCTTCTCCATGAACGGATCGCCCACCTGCACCGTGGGCCTCTGGCTCGGACCCTCGGCGCTGAATTCGTCGGAGGCCATCGTCGCGCCGTGAATGCCGTCGCGCCCCGTCTTGGCGCCGATATAAAGGATGGGGTTGCCGAGGCCCGCGGCTCGCCCGTAGAAGATCCGGTCGGTGCGGGCGACGCCGCAGGTGAACGCGTTGACGAGGATGTTGCCGTCGTAGCTCGGATCGAACTGCAGCTCGCCTCCCACCGTGGGCACGCCGACGCAGTTGCCGTAGCCGCCGATTCCCGCCACGACGCCGCGCAAGAGCGTGGCGGTCCGCGGGTGATCGGGCCGGCCGAAGCGCAGCGAGTTGAGGTTGGCGACGGGCCGCGCGCCCATGGTGAAGACGTCGCGCAGGATGCCGCCCACGCCGGTGGCCGCGCCCTGGTAAGGCTCGATGAACGAGGGGTGGTTGTGCGACTCCATCTTGAAGACGGCCGCGTAGCCGTCGCCGATGTCGACGACGCCGGCGTTCTCGCCGGGCCCTTGGATGACCCGTGGCCCCTTGGTCGGAAGGCGACCCAAGTGGATGCGCGACGACTTATATGAGCAGTGCTCGCTCCACATCACGCTGAAAACGCCGAGCTCCGTGTAGGACGGCGCGCGCCCGAGCGAAGCCTCGATGCTCTTGTATTCGTCGGGCGTGAGGTGGTGCGATCGGACGACGCTGTCGGTGATCGCGACGTCGCCGGGAAAGGCTTCGGGTCTCGCGTTGGGCGCGCTGGGGCTCTTCATGCGGCCTCTCCGGTTAGCGCACCGGACGGCGCGCGGGTAGTGCTATTCTCGCCTGCCCATGAAAGTGTGCCCTCGCTGCTCGGAAGTGTATCCCGACGACAGCGAGGTGTGCGGTTTCGACGGGGCGGCCCTGCGCAAAGAGGTCGACTCGCTGCTCGGCAAGACGATCGCCCAGCGATATCGCCTCATCTCGCGCGTGGGCGCGGGACGGATCTCCATCGTCTATTTGGCGCGTCACGTGATGATCGACCGCCTGAGCGCGCTCAAGATTTTGCGCCCGCACCTCGGTAAGAACCCGACGCTCTGCGATCGCTTTCTTCACGAAGCCCGGGCCGTCAACCGTATCAACCACGACAACATCGTGGAGATCACCGACTACGGCGAAGCCAACGGTTCAGTCTATCTGGTCATGGGGTACGTGCCCGGCGATACGATGCGAAAACACCTCACCATGGGGCTCTTCCCGTGGACGCGCGCGGTTCGCATCGGGATCCAGGTGGCCTCGGCGCTCGGGCGAGCTCACCAGATGGGCATCGTGCACCGCGATCTCAACCCCAACAATGTCTTGCTCGTGAAGAAGAAGGACGGAACCGAGTCCGTCAAGCTCATCGATTTCGGAGTCGCGCGCATGCTCGACGCACCGGGAACGCGCGTCGACGGCGTTTCGCTTCCGGGATACACGGCGCCGGAAACGCTCGCTTTCGGCAAGAGCGATCCGCAATCGGATCTCTATGCGCTCGGTGCCCTGCTCTACGAGGCCATCTCCGGCGTTTTGCCCTCGGGGGTCATCGTGGGAGGGCGTCCGCTTGCGCGCTCGTCGCCGCCGTTGCCGCTCGGCGAGCGCGTGCCCCATCTGCCTGAAGGGCTGGGGCGAACGGTGATGCAGCTCTTGTCGCCGCGCCCCGAGCATCGGCAGCGTGACGCTTTCGCGGTCTTGGACGAACTCACCGCCGTCAGACGCGAGTACGCTCCGCAGGAGCCGCCGACGGGTCTCACGCAGCGACCCGGCGCCGCCGACATGCCGGCGAGCTCTGCGGCGCCGGACGTGGCGCCGCAGACGCTCCGAGCCGCCGAACAGGCGGTGATGACCCGCCCCCTGCCCGGCGCTCGTCGCGACGGTTCTTCGTTGCTCGATGGTGCTCCGTCGGGGCCGGCGAGCTCGCCTCGCTCGGTCGAAGGGCCTTCGAGTGCCGTCTATCGCCCGCTCGACACCAACCTGCGCCCGCTCTCCGAGCTCGAGCCGCATTGCCGTGAGGGGCTCCTTCGGATCGAGCGGGCCGTCGCCAGCTACGCCAGCTTGCCGCCCGATGCGAGCGCGAAGCTCGGCGAGGTTCGGAGGCTCATCGACACGCTGGCTCTGGCGGGCGAAACGATCCGAGCCGATCAAGCGCGTAGCGCCGAGCTCGAAGCGCGCGCGAGCGAGGTCAAAGCGAATTTCGGTCGCGCGCTCGACGAGCTGGGGCACGACTTGTCGCGCGCGAACAGCCTCGTCGGCGATCTCGACCTGCGCATCGCCAAGCTTCAGAAACAACGCGAGAGTCAGCTCACGGCGCAGGTTGGCCAACGCGACGCGTGGCTGTGGGAACAGGGCGCGCTCACCGAAGAAGTGCGTCGAGCACACGCGTGGGCCGAGGACGTCACTTTTCAGATCACCGAGCTTCGCAAGCGCCTCGACCGGCAAACCGAAGAGCTCGACGGCGAGATCGCCCGCCTTCGGGCCGCACTCGAGGGGCACGTGGCGGCCCTGCGTTCGCTGGCGCGGGAAACATGGTCTGCCATCGAGCAGACCGCCGAATGTTTGGCCGTGCCCCTCAGCCTCGTCGGGCCAAAGGAGTAAGATGGCCATGGTCCACTCCCGCCGGCCGAAGCCATATTGCAGGACTGGCTGCATGATGGAGCTTTTGTTTATGCGACGCGGTGGTGCTTTTCGATCGCTTCGACGACCTTATCGAAATCCGCAGGGAGGCTCACGGGTGGATTGGCAT
>DATEMX010000618.1:0-4205 GCA_035275365.1 Polyangiaceae bacterium
AAGTTTCCACACCGTCCTATCGGCTCCCTCCTCGCAGAACTTGCTCACCTTCGTGTACGGGCACGGGCACGTTTACGGGTACCAGAATTCAGCGACACGCCCTAGCTGACGGACTTGAGCGCTGGGTAGAGTGCTTTGAAGCGCCGGTAAGGCTCGGCGTAAGCGGCGTTCTTTTTTCGGTCGAATTTTTGCGGCGCCAGGCGCTTCAACGTCATTCGGCAGGCCGTCGCTACGTCGCGGAAGGCGCCCACGCCTACGGCGCCGAGGAGGGCCGCGCCGTAAGCGGGACCTTCGTCGCGATTCACGCGCACGACTGGCAAGCCGTAGACGTCGGCCTGCATTTGGCGGATGAACGAGCTCTGCGCGCCGCCGCCCGTCAAGAGCACGCGATCGAGGGCGATCGAGAGATCGCGGATGATCGAGAGCGAGTCGCGCATGCCGAAGCAGATGCCCTCGACGACGGCGCGGGTCATGTGGGCGCGGCCATGCGCGAGCGTGAGGCCTACGAAGGCGGCGCGGGCCGATGCGTCGCGGTGCGGCGTGCGTTCGCCCTGGAGGTAGGGCAAGAAGGTGAGACCATCGGCGCCAGGAGCGATGCGCTCGGCCTCTTGGTTCAAGAGCCGGGTCGCGCCTTTCCTTTCGCCGAGCTCGCGGGCGAGCTCGCGCTGGTGCCACGCGAAGGCGCCTCCCGCCGAGAGCATGACCCCCATCAAATACCAAGTGCCAGGTACGGCGTGACAGAACGTGTGCGCGCGCATGCCCGGATCGACGAGCGGTTCGGCGGTCGGCGTGAGGACGGTGCCCGACGTTCCCCAGCTCGCGACCGCTTCTCCCGGCGTGACGAGGCCCACGCCCACGGCGCCGCATGCGTTGTCGGCTCCGCCGCCGACGACGGGAGTACCCATGGCGAGGCCGGTGATCTTGGCCGCCGCGCCGTGCACCTTCCCGAGCACCTCGGCGCTCGGGCCTACGTCGGGCAAGAGGCCCCTCTCGAGCCCCACCGCCTTCATGATGGAGTCGCTCCAACGAAGGCGCGCCGTATCGTACATGAGCGTTGCCGAGGCGTCTGATGGGTCGCTGGCGAGCTCGCCGGTGAGAAGATAGCGAATGTAGTCCTTCGCCAAGACGACTTTCCGAAGACGCGCGAAGGCGGCGGGCTCGTGCTTCTTCAGCCACAGGACCTTCGGCATCGTGAAGCCTTCGAGGGCCGGATTGCCCACCCAGTCACGTAGTTTTTCTTCGCCGACGCGCGCCGTGATCTCGCGGCACTGCTCGGTCGTGCGCCCGTCGCACCACAAGAGGGCCGGGCGAATGACCGCGTTGTCGTCGTCGAGGAACACCGACGAGTGCATCTGCCCCGAGAGCCCCACCGAGGCGATGTCGGCTGGCTTTACCTTGGTGGTTCTCCGCACGGCCGTCATCGCGGTCGTCGCGGCTTTCCACCAATCGTCGGGATTTTGTTCGGCCCAGCCCGGCTTGGGCGTCGACAACGGATGCGCCGTAGTCACCGAGCCCTTGACGTCGCCCTTTTCGTCGACGAGCGCAGCTTTCACGCCGCTCGTTCCGATGTCGAGCCCCAAGAAATATTTCATTCAGCGAATGCCGAGCAAGAGCTCCGTCGTCAGCTGATCGAGCCGCTCGTATTGATAGCCTTGGCTCCGCAAAGGTCCCACGTCGAACGCGTGGTTCTTCAACGCGGCCGCGGTCCTCTCGCTGTATTGGAACGAGTTGCCGATGCCCTCGATGGGGCTATTGCTGAGGTGCGCCAGCGTCTTCAAGATGTCTTGGATCTCGGGTTCGGCGTTGAACCTGGCGACCTTCTCTTTGAGGATGAGATAGGAGCGCATGCTATAATAGGCGAAGTCCCACACGCCCTCTTCGTCTTCCGTTCGGTAGGCGTGGCTGTCGAAATGCCGCATGCCGTTCCATTGGGCGTCTTCCAACAACTTGACCAAGAAGAACGCCCCTTTCTGATCTTCGCTGGCGAAGCGGAGGTCTTGGTCGTAGCGGCCGGGCTTTTGCCCGTTCAAGTCGATGTGAAAGAGCTTGCCGCACTCGAGCGCCTGGCCGACGCCGTGCGAAAAGTCGAGGCCGGGCATTTGCTCGTGCGCCGTCTCGGGATTCAAGCCGACCATGTCCGGATGATCGAGCGTGTACACGAACGCGAGCATGTGGCCCGACGTCGGCAAGAAGATGTCACCGCGCGGCTCGTTGGGCTTGGCCTCGAGAGCGAACTTGTAATCGTACTTGTTGGCGATGGAGTACTCACAGAGAAAATTGATGGCCTCGCGGAATCGCTTCAAGGCGTCTTGCGGGCTCTTGCAGGCGTTGGTCTCGAGTCCCTCGCGCCCTCCCCAGAAGACGTAGGTCTTGGCGCCGAGCTCGACGCCGAGGTCCATCGAGCGCATGGTCTTCTGCAGCGCGTAGGCGCGGACGCGCGCGTCGTTGCTCGTGAAGGCGCCCTCTTTGAAGATGGGATCGTAGAAGAGGTTGGTGGTCGCCATGGGGACCTTCATCCCCGTCTCGCGGAGGGTGGCCTTGAAGTCTTTGACGATGCGATCGCGATCGGCCGAGCTCGCCTCGCTCGGGATGAGATCGTTATCGTGAAGGTTTACCCCGTGAGCTCCGAGCTGAGCCAGCTTTTCCACGATGCGCGTGGGCGGGATAGAGGCTCTCACGGCGTCACCGAACGGGTCGCGACCACGGTTGCCGACCGTCCACAAGCCAAACGTGAACTGGTGGCTCGGGTTCGGGACGTAGTCTTTCGGGTACTTGCTCATCGGACGCGTCTCCTTCGGCGAGACCCCAAGATGTTCGGGTTGCAGAGTGAAAGTCAAGGCGCTATTTTGCGCAGATTAGGTAATGGTTACGCCATACTTACAAACCGCGCAAGGCATCCTCGATGTCATCTTCTTTTGCCAGACCGAAGTGCTTTCGGACGAGGCGGCTTTCCGCGTCGAGCACCACCACCGAAGGGACCACGTGCACGTCGCCGAAAGGGCCTTCGCCCCGGATGAGGCCGGAGTCACCGATGGCGACCGGATAGTCGAGGCGGAGCGCGTCGCGGAAAGCGACCATGAGTGGACGGTTTTGAGGAGTCTCCAGCACGATTGCCGCGGCGTTGATACGGGGGACGTGGCGCTTGGCGACCCCAGCCAAGAACCTCGCCTCGGCTTGGGACCCGAGGTCGTAGGTGGTGAGGAACGCCAGGACGGTCGGGCGGCCTCGCAGCATTTCCGAAGCAAGCCAGCCTTTGCCGTCGACCAGCTCGTAGCGAAACTGCAGCGGCGAGCTGCGATTGGTTTCTGCGAAGGCCGGCTGAGAAGCGGGCCGCTCGGCAGCGCACGAGAGCAACAATGGCCAAAGCACGAGGCCTCTGCGGAGCCTTGCAGAGAACCAAAGCGCGCGGATTCGCCGATCAGTCGTCACCGAATCCTGGCTGAAAGAGGTCGACGAACATGCGGAGCGCCTCGGGGAACTCACGCCCGCTACGGCGATGCGCCAGCACTGCGTGGGCGAGCTCTTCGACTACGGGCTTGAGCGGCGTTTGCTCGACCACGGTGCCCTCGATCTCGCTTCGCATCCGGGGAGCGTCGCGATCGCGGACGATGGGATCGCGACGCACCCAAACGAAGCCGTCTTGAACGCGGATTCGGCAAGCGACGACGTGCACGAAGTCGAGATAGAGCGGCAAAACGACGGCAACGATCCGATCACCGTCGGTGGCGATGCCGCGCAAGGCGCGGCCGGCAGGGCGAGGAGCCTCGGTTCCGCTGTCGCCGACGGCGGCTTGGATGCGGGCCCTGCGTCGAGGCTCTGTCTCCACCGAGAGAAGGGGAGCGTAGAGGGCGAGCTTCGGGACTTCGAGCTCGGGCGCGTCTTGATCGAGCGCGTCGAGCCAGAGGGCGCGCCCGACGTCGTCGAGGGCTTCGTAGGCGAGCGCCGCGGCGAGGGCCGCTTCCGCGTCGGTTGCGAGCGCCGAGAGCCAAGCGTGCCAAGCGCCACGAACGCGCTCGTCGGTGGGTGCGCTCGGCACGTCTTTTGGCTCGGGAACTCGACCTTCGCTGAAAAGAGATTTCTGCAGCACGTCGACCCTCGCCTCGGACCATTGGGCTCCGCCGCCGCGAAGCCTCTAGGCACCCTATCACTACTGATGTCGATCCTCGATAGCGAGGTTACCCAAAAGCGTCTCGCGCAACCGCGCC
>DATEMX010000619.1:0-8879 GCA_035275365.1 Polyangiaceae bacterium
TTGCCTTTGCCCTTTGCTTTAGAAGGAGCCTTTTTTGCGCTCTTCTTTGCGCGCTTCGCGGTCTTCCGCTTCGGAGTCCGCTTCGCAACTTTGCCCGCAGCCTTTTTCGCCGGCTTCTTCGCAGTCTTTCGTTTCGTTGCCATCGAGCCCTCCTATTAGGCCTGCCTCGCTAGGGCGAAGCAATGATGTTGCACCACTTATATGGCCACGCAGTGTGGGGTGTCAACGAAAATAGTTTAGGGCGGAATTGTGTCCGGCACAATTTGCCTTGAGATCTGCTCAAACTTCCTTGCGGAGGGGAACATCCGTCGAGGGCATCTCGATCTCCAGGGCAGCCTTGACGCTATTGCGAAGAGGCAGCTAACTTGCCGGCCCGGCGTCATTCGGCGCCCTAGGATTCCAATGGAGGCTCTCATGAAGTGGCGGCAAACGGTGTCGCTCGCGACGCTCACGGTCTCGCTCGGTGCGCTCGCGGCGTGCGGACATTCCGAGGAGGAGTGGCAGGCGAAGCTGAAGGAAAACCAAGAGCTACAAAACCAGCTCAACGCCGAGAAGGCTGCCCATCAAAAGGCCGAGGCAGACCTCTCTTCCGCCGGCAACCAAATCGACGCGCTGAAGGGTCAGCTCAAGAAGGCCGGCGTCGATCTCTCTAACGTGAACGCCGATCTCGCCGAGCAAAAGTCGGCGCTCGAGAAGCTTCGTAAGGACAAGGAGCAGCTCGAGGCGATTCGCAAGCGCTTCGAGCTCCTGAAGCAGAAGCTCGACTCGCTCACGAAGCTCGGTCTCAATGTCACGGTGCGTAAGAACCGCATGACCATCCAGTTGCCTGGCGACGTGCTCTTCGACTCGGGTCGCACCGACTTGAAGAAGGACGGCAAGGACATCCTACTCAAGGTGGCCGAAGTCATTCGCAACGACAAAGATCTGAACGCTCGCAGCTTCCAAGTGGCCGGCCACACGGACAACAAGCCGCTCGGCGGCGGGCCCTACAAGGACAACTGGGGCCTGTCGGTCATGCGCGCTCGCGAAGTGCTCACCTACCTCGTAGCGGCGCAGGGCGAGAAGGCGAACGGCGGCGGTGGCCTCATCAGCGACCACTGGAGCGCCGCCGGCTACGGCGACACCGATCCGGTTGCCAGCAACGAAGGCGCCGAGAACATGCAGAAAAACCGACGCGTCGAGTTGGTGGTTCTCCCCAACGTCGAAGAGATGCTCGACCTGAAGAGCCTCGCCAAATAAGCGCGAGTCTCTTGCGCGTCGCGGCCATCGACATCGGCACGAACACGGTTCTCCTGCTCATCGCCCAGCGAGGCGGAGCAGGAGAGCTCGTGCCGGTCGTCGAGCGCGCGACGATCACGCGCCTCGGCGAGGGCGTCGATCGCTCGAGGGCGCTGCTCCCCGGTGCCGTCGATCGCACGCTGGCTTGTCTCGAAGTCTATGCGGCCGAGATAGCTGGCGCTCGGGTCGACGCGGTCGACGTGGTCGGCACGAGCGCCATGCGCGATGCGAGCCCGCGTGAAGGTGAGAGCTCATTCATCGCCCGGGCCACAGCCATCCTCGGCGTGAGCCCGAGGATCGTTTCGGGCGACGAAGAAGCGCTCTTGGCATTTTCGGGCGGCTTGGCGGGGCTCGGCCTAGCCCCCGGCAGCGTTACGGCGTTCGACATCGGCGGCGGGAGCACCGAGCTCATCGAGGGCACCGTCGACGGCGCTCCATCTCACGCGACGCTCGTCCGACACCGCAGGAGCCTCGACATCGGGAGCGTTCGCCTCTTCGAGCGCCTGGTCAGGAGTGATCCGCTCGGCGCACCGGAGCTCGCTGCCCTGCAGGCGCATGTCCGCGGCGAGCTCAAGACGGTCGCGCCGCCGCCCGACGACCAGCCGCTGGTGGGCATGGCAGGCACCGTTACGACCCTCGCCGCCATCGCGCGCGAGGTCGATCCTTACGACGCGGCGCGGATTCACGGCATGCGCATCTCGTCGAGCGATCTCGGCGCCGTCGCTCGAAGGCTCCGGACGATGCCGCTCCCCGACCGCCAGCGCCTCCCTGGGCTCGAGCCAAAGCGCGCCGACGTTATCCCGATAGGCGCCGTCATCGTCGAGGAGGTGCTCGCTTGGGCGCGTGCTCGCGAAATAACTGTTTCCGATCGAGGTGTTAGGTGGGGTTTGGCGCAGCGTCTCGCCGCCCGCGGCTGACGCGATGAGAAATCAGGGCGCATTGGTACCGCACGCGTCCCAGCAGCGAGACGAGGCGCCCCAGCCGACAGTGCGTCCGAGCAAGCGGTTGTGGCCATGCACGGCGATCCCAAAAAAAACCCTGTGGATAACTGGCGCTTGCAGGGACTGCAGAGCATAATCGCCTTGACGAAAGTACCCCTGTTAACTAGAGTGCGCCCGCTTGGCGTACTCTGGCCTTTTCGTTTCGAGGCCGAGGTTATCGCGGGCGAAGCCCACACGATCGTGTGGTCTCGCCAAACAGAGGAATTGGAATAGAAACCACCTGTAAACGGTTGGGATTGCGCCCGAAGTTTGTCCTCGGCAGGTGGCGAAGGCGCAGTGAGTGGACGGGTAGAAGGAGAAATTATGCAGGTACGCACGGACATAAAATTCAAGGTCGGCGATAAAGCAGTCTACCCGGCTCAGGGAGTCGCCGAGGTGATCAGCATCGAGGAAAAGGACATCGCCGGATCGCGCCAGCGCTTCTATGTGCTCCGCATCCTCGACACTGACCGCAAAATCATGGTCCCCGTCACGAACGCGAGCGCCGTCGGCCTGCGGCAAGTCATCTCCGAAATCGAGATTCGCGAGATCTTCGACATCTTGAAGGAACGCACGGTGGCGTTCGACAACCAGACCTGGAACCGTCGTTACCGCGGCTTCATGGACAAGATCAAGACGGGCTCAATCTACGACGTTGCCGAAGTGCTGCGCGATCTTTATCGCCTGAAGACCGACAAGCAGTTGTCGTTCGGCGAGCGACGCATGCTCGACACGGCTCGATCGCTCATCGTGAAAGAGATCGCGATCGCTCGCGAGCAAACCGAAGAGCAGGTCAAGACCGAAATCGAAGCGATCTTCCTGACCAACTGAATTCCTCACCCTGCCTCCGGTCGTCGTTCGACCGGAGTCAGGGGGGGCAGAGGAACCTCGATTCGCCATTTGCCGTTTTCGAGGACACAAGGCACCTCGGCGCGGTCAGTCTCCGGATCGATCCCGCTTACGTCGACGATCGCACGACCGTCGACGACTCGAGCGTGGAATTTGCGAGGTTCGAAGCGGAGCGAAAAACGTCCCGGCGCGAGCATCTCTTCCGGCGGCATTTCGCGACCGCTCGTCGTGCTCGCGCGGCGTGCCCTTTCTACGAGCTCCGCCCGCGTCTGTGACGACATGAGTTCATAGACGGCACGCGCCTGTGCGGGATCGGCCTCGATGCGTGCGACGCGCTCAAGCAGGTCCTTCACCGCGCCCTCCGGCGTGAGATCGGGAGCTTTTCGCGCGCAACCGAGCGCAGCCACGAGTGCCGCCGCCAGGGCGACCCTAACGCTCGCGCCCCCGACGTTCGCGCCCCCCACGCTCAAGCCCCACACTCGCACGGCCACCCTCGTTGCATCAGCATCGGCTTAACACCTCTCGAGCCGTTGCACCAAACTTGGCCGTTCGGGGGCCGAGCTTGGCACGATCCGAGTGTGAAGAAAGCAAAGCGTCGCGCCGCGCACGAAGCTGCACCCGTCTCCGCCGTTCGTTTGGCATGGCCAGGGAGCAGCGACAAGACCGCTTGCCCAGAGGGCCGCTTGGAGACGCTCACCCTGGCTTCGCCCACGGTTCGTCTCATCCAGGGCGAAAATCGCATGACGCTCCACGCGCTCGGCGCATCGCTCGAAGGTGCGGTGACGCTCGCTTACCTCGATCCCCCGTTCTTCACTGGCCGCGTGCACGAGAAGCTGACGCGCGGGCGTGACAAGACAGGCAAGGTCTCGCGGGCGCGCTCGCCGGCCTTCGACGATCGCTGGAGCAGCCTCGGCCACTATTTGGCGAGCATCCGCGACAGGCTCGCCGCCGTGCGGCCGCTTTTGGCTCCACACGGGAGCGTCGTCGTTCACGTCGATCCCAAGACGAGCCACTATGTCAAAGTGATTTGCGACGAGGTGTTCGGCGACGCCGCCTACGCGAGCGAAATCGTGTGGCGCTATCGACGCTGGCCGAGCAAGACGCCGAACTTCCAGCGCATGCACGACGTGCTCCTCCGCTATGTTCGCGATCCGAACACGCGCCCGCGCTTCGTGCAGCTCTTCGAACCGTTGGCGCCGTCGACGCAGGCCACGTGGGGAAGCGGCAAGCAGCGCGCCATCGTCGACGGCAACGGGCGTCGCACGCGTTCGAGTACGACGGCCGAGCTCTCGCCGGGTACTCCGCTCGGCGACGTTTGGGAGCACGGGATCATCGCACCCGTCGCCAAAGAGCGCACCGGCTATCCGACGCAAAAGCCGGAGGCGCTCTTGGACAGGCTCATTCAAGCCTGCAGCGAGACGGGCGATCTCGTGCTCGACCCCTACGCGGGCAGCGGCACCACCATCGCCGTGGCCGCGCGGCTCGGGCGTCGCGCGGTCGGCATCGACGAGAGTCCGGTGGCCATTCAGGTCGCCGAAAAGCGGCTCGTCGAAGCGGGCCTGTCCCCCACCAGGGAGCGCTGCGTGCTAAGGTAGGTCCCGCTCATGGCCGAGGTCGAACCGTCCCACGTCGTGCTGCCCGCCGATTCGCAACCGAGGGGCGTGGTCCGCTGGGGCTACTTTCTCGTGCTCAACGCGATCGCGCTGGTGATCGCGGTGGCCATCTTCGCCGCCGTGCTCTACGCCGACGCGCTCGATCCCTACCTGCGCGGCACTTACGATTGGCTTCTCGCACATCCCGGGGCCACGAGCGCGATGGCCTTCTCACCCCTCGCCTGCTCCTTGCTCGTGGGCTGGGGCTACGCGCAACGGGCGCGGCGTCGCAAGGCGGCCGCCGCTCGTCAGGCCGAGAAAGCCGCGGCGCTCGAAGTCGGCAGGGCCGTTTCGCGAGGCTAGGTCCTGCATGCGTGGTCAGTCCGGCGCGGTCTTCGTGTTCGCAGTTACCTGTGTGATGGCCGCCGGCATTTGGGGCGCGCGAGCGGAGAGCGATCCGCGCTCGCAAGAGGTCGTCGCCAAAGCAGGCTCCGGCACCATCACCGTGGGGGCGCTCGAACAGCGCATGCGCTCGGTCCCCGACTTCCAACTCGCCACCTTCGGCGCGTCGAAGAGCGACATTCGCCGCCAATTCCTGGAGCGGGTCGCCATTGCCGACGCCCTCTACGCCGAAGGGGCTCGCGCGAAGAACCTCGAGCAGGCTCCCGCCGTACGCAAGCGGATCGACGACGCGCTCCGCGCCGCGCGCCTCGACGACCTTCGATCGGAGATCGCGATCACGCCCGAAGAGACGGCAGCCTTCTACGCGCAAAATCGCGCGCGCTTCGACTCGCCCGAGCGCGTTGCCGTGTTCCGCATTCTCTTGCCGAGCCGCGAAGAGGCCGTCAAGTTGCTGGCGGAGGTCAAGCAGGGCGGGGCCCTCGCGAGGTGGAACGATCTCGCGCGCGAGAGATCCGTCGACAAAGCCACGTCGATGCGGGGCGGCAACTTGGGGCTCCTCGCCGCTGACGGCTCGTCGACCGAGGCTAGCGTTCGCGCCGATCCTGCGCTCTTCGCCGCGGCCAATCGCGTAAAAGACGGCGAGCTCGTAGGCGAGCCGGTCGCCGAGGGTAACGCGTTCGCCGTCGTCTGGCGGCGCGGGAGCGTGCCCGCCGTGCATCGAACGGTGGAGCAAGAAGCCATGGCCATTCGTCAGATCCTCTTGCGAAACAAGATCGAAGAGCGAACGAAGGCCCTCTTGGCACAGCTCCGCGCCGCCCATCACGTCGAAGTGGAGCCGCAACTCATCGACGTGCTCGAGGTCGATTCGTCGGGCGATCTGGTGGGGAAAAAACGCCCGGGCGTTTTGCCGCGCAAGCCCACGGGGGCGCCCGCGCCGTCGGTCACGCCCCGCGGCCTTCGCTGAGGGAGCGGTTATTTCCGCTCTTTTTCGAGTTCGGGCAATGTTAATTTCTGTTGGTTTAGGATCGCGCGGAAGGTGCGCTCTTCGTCGCGCGTTTGGAGAACGAGCCGCAAGAAGCGTTCGGTTTCGCCCTCCACGGCGGCGGCCATGGCTCGCTCGGCCGATTCGAGCGCCAAGAGCAAGTGCGGGTGTGCTTTGTCGACCTCCTTGGGCACCGTCACCGATCGGCCGCATTTGACGCGGGCCTCCGAGAGTTGGTGCGCGATCTCGGCGAGCTTGGTGTCGGTGAGATGCGACTGCATCCAGTCCGCGCTGCGGCGCGTCTCGTCGAGCAAGAGCGCTGCCGTAGTGAGGTAGGTGCCGGCCGTGGCGGGCGAAGCCCAGCTCATCCACAAGGCGAAACCCAAGAACACGAACCACTTCTTGCTCCTCATCGCGGGTTTCCCTCCTCGTTGGAAAGGGCGTGTAGCGCCTCTCGTGCGGCCGCTTGCTCGGCGAGTTTTTTCGTTCGCCCTCGGCCCTCGGCGAGCTGCTTGCCGGAGATTTCTACGGCCATGAGAAATTGCCGGTCGTGATCGGGGCCTTCGACCGCGAGCAGCCGGTAGGCCGGCGCCGCGGCGCCGTCCGCCTGAACGAGCTCCTGCAGCTCCGTTTTCGCGTCGCGACGAACCAGCTCCGGCGCGTCGGCGAGGCCCGCGGAGACGATGAGGGCGGAGACGCGCCTGGCCGCTTCGAGGCCGCCGTCGAGATAGATCGCGGCGACGATGGCTTCGACGGCGTCGGCCAAGACATTGGTCCGTTCGCTGATGCCAGTCGTCGTAGCTCCTTTGCCGACGCAGAGCGCCGCGCCCACGTCGTTCTCTCGGGCCCACCGGGCGAGCGATTCGCCGTTGACCAAGGCGCCGTAGGCGCGCGAGAGGACGCCCTCGTCGGCGTCGCCTAGCTTCTCGAGCAAGATTTCGCTGACGCAGAGGTCGAGCACGGCATCGCCCAGGAACTCGAGGCGCTGGTTGTCGGGGACGCGCTCGGCGCGATGCTCGTTGGAATAGCTCGGATGCGTCAGAGCCTCTTCGAATTGCTTCGGGGCGCGCGTAAGGCCGAGTCGCTCGAGGAGTAGAGCTCGTGCGCTTTCGAAGTCTTTGCCCATGGAACCTCAGAATTGACCGGGTGTCGTATCCGAAAATCAAGACCGAGGATACTCCGGGGTGAAAGAAGAAGTGCGCTATCCTACATTGGTCGTGAGCGACCTCATCGCCTGTCCCTTCTGCCACGAGCTTTTCGCCAAAGGAGAAGCAAAAGAGTGCCCCGCCTGCGGGCTCGCCCTGGCCGATCTATCCAAGGTGGCCGTGTCGCACGACGCTTTGGCGGAGGATGATTTCGGCATCCCCATCGAGCCCCACCGCGAAGAGCTCCCCTGGTTCGAGATGCGACGCGGAAGGGGCATTCTCCTCGCCGGCGCCGTCCTCGGTTTCGTGGCGTTTTTCGCGCCGTGGGTGAACATGACCTCGCCCGAGATTCACGTGATGTCGGGCGCCGACCTCGCTCGTCGGAGCGGGTGGATTTGGGGGGCGGGCGTGGGGTGGTTCGTGCTGCTACCCATGGCGCTCACGCGCCGGTCGATCGCTCAGATGAGGGGGGCTCGTGTTGCCGCGGCGTTTCTCTCGGCGGTCCCCCTCGTCACTGTTGCCGTCCTCTGGCTTTTACCCCCCCATGCGCGCCGGGTACCCATTCGCTTCGACTGGGGATGGGGTCTCTACGCGACGGGCGCTTTGAGCCTCGTCGCCACGCTCGCGGCGGTTCGTTTCGGTGGGAGAATGGACGACATCCGCGTTTCGCGAGGCGTGGTCGCGGGCCGGGGCGAGACCCTGCACTAGTGCTGGCAAGACAGGCCGTTTCTTACTAGCTCGGCCGCGCCTGGCGGCCAGCCACGCCTTCTGCCATGCTGTCTGACGCCATGGCTGGTGTTCGCAAGCCGCGGGCTGTCCGGGACGAGCTCTTCGACGACGAGGCCGTCGATTCGATCGACGTCCCTGCGGCTGTCGTGTGCACGCAGTGCGGACGTGGCGATTGCTCAGGGTGCTCGGAGGAGAACACCGGGGCCTCGGGCGTGATCGCCATCGTGCCGTGGGAGCGAGCCTCGGCGCCGTGGGGCACGCGCTTCTTCGCCACGGTCCAAGCAACGACGCGCGGAGCCGAGAGCTTCTTTTGTGCCCTCCCCGACGGCGCCGTGTCGCCGGCCTTTCGCTTCGCTGTCATCGCCGAGACCTTCGCCGTGGCATCGACGGCGCTGGTGATCGCGCCCCTTACCGTGCTCGGGATTCCCGGCTTGCTCTTGAGGTTTCTCACGAGCGGGTCGACACGCGTGATCGTGGGCCTTTCGACCACGGTGGGCATCCTTGGCTTTACCTTGTTGCTCGTCAGCGCTCACGCGTTGCACGGTCTCGCACTTGGCGGGGCGGCGTCGCGCTCGCGCGCGCTTCGCCTCGGGCTCTACGCCTGCGGTTGGGATTTCGGGTCGAGCCCGGCCGGCGTCGTTGCGGGAGCTTTCTCGGGCGGACCCAGGGCCGCCTTCGCGCTGATCGGGTCTTCGGTCACGGCACCTTCGCGCGCCGTCGACGCGGCGCTTTCCGGGATTTTCGAGCGAGACGGCGACGAAGCGCGCAAGGCGAAGCGTCGCGCGATGAGGCTCGCGATGATCTTCTCGGTCCCGGCGGTGGTCGTCGTCCTCGCGCTCATCTGCGCGACGGCGTTGTTCGTCTGACTTTGCCTCGCCCAAGTCGGGACTAGCTAGGCGCTAAGTTAAAATGCGGAACCGAT
>DATEMX010000620.1:0-6373 GCA_035275365.1 Polyangiaceae bacterium
AAACCCTCCCCCCGTTGGGGAGGCACAATTACCCCATTCGCCGTCCGTGGATTCGTCCCCTTCGCAGGCGGATCGAGGAAACGCGCAGGTATCGCCAGCAGCGACTCCTTCAGGGTCTCCGTCCGCCGCTGAAAGCGCCGCGAAGGCGCGAATCGGAGAGGCAGAGTCATCGAACGACGGCGAGGATAGCGACGATGACGGCGACGACAGGGCTGCTCAAGACGTGGCCGCTCCCGCCGAGGGCGCGCCCGCCGAAGGCGCACCCCGCGAAAAAAAGCGACGGCGTCGGCGCCGGGGCAAGAAGAACCACGCCGCCGCAGGAGCTCCGGGCGAAGGCGCCAAGGCCGAAAGTGGCGAGAGCGCGAAGACGGAAGGCGCCGAGGCAAAACCCGATGAAGACGCCACCGGCAACGCTGCGAAAGACCAAAACGCCAAAGCCAAGGGCGCCAAAGGTCCGACCGGCGGCAAGCGGGGCAAAGGCAAAAAGGCGCGCGGACCAAGGCCGGAGAACGCTCCGCAGCGCGAGCGAACCGCGTTTCACGTCGGCGAAGAAGTTTTCGGTCGCGTCACGAGCGTCACCGAACATGCCATCATGGTCGACCTCTCGGGTAAGGCACTCGCGATCTTCGATCGCCAAGAGCTGGCGGCCGACGATCTCGTCCCCGACGTCGGCGATCGCTTCGTCGCGCACGTTCACGGCGACGGTTCTCGCGGTGGGTTCGTCGTCCTCACGCGCAAGCCGCTTCGCGAAGAAGAGGCGAAGCCCCGCCTCGAAGAAGCGAGCAAGAGCGGTCAAACGGTGACCGGGCTCGTGACGGGCGTCGTCAAAGGCGGCATCGAGGTCGACGTCGACGGCCTGCGCGCGTTCGCCCCGGGCTCGCATGTCGATCTTCGCCCGGGCGCCGACCTGGCGCACCTCATCGGGCACCGTCTCGAGTTCACCGTTGCGCAGTACGCCAAGCGCGGTCGCGACGTGGTCGTCTCGCGCAAAGGCTTCATCGAGACCGAGGCGCAAGAGAGCCGCAAGAGCTCCCTCTCCAAGCTCGAAGTCGGCTCGGTGGTCAAAGGGATCGTGCGAAGCGTCGTCCCGTACGGCGCCTTCATCGCGATCCCGAGCGCAGACGACGTCGAAGGTCTCGTCCACATGACCGAAGCGAGCCACGATCGCGGCGCCAAGCTGGCCGACGTCTTCCGTGTCGGCGCCGAGATCGACGTCAAGGTCTTGCGCGTCGACGACAAAGGCAAGCTTTGGCTCTCGCACAAGGCCGCGACGCTCGATCCCTGGCAAGAGGCGATGAAGACCTACGCGCAGGGCACCCGCCACAAGGGCAAGGTGCTCCGCCTTCTGCCGTTCGGAGCGTTCATCGAGCTCGCTCCCGGCATCGAAGGTCTCCTTCACACCTCCGATCTCTCGTTCAAGCGCATCGAGCACCCCAAAGACATCCTCAAGGAGGACGAAGAGATCGACGTCATCGTCGCCGATGTCGACCGCGGCTCGCACAAGATCTCGCTGCACCCCGCGCCGCCGCCGGGTGAAGAGAACGAGCCTCGCCAGAAGGTCATCCCCCACAAGGGCGTGAAGGTGGCCGTCGTCACCGCCGAGTCCGCCGGTCTCGTGGTGCGCATCGTCGGCATCACGGGGCGCCAATCGCGCGCGTTCATCCCCGCCGGTCACACCGGCACCGAGCGCGGCACCGATTTGCGCAAGCACTTTCCGCCTGGCACTCGCCTCGAGGCCAAGGTCATCGAGATCGATCCGCGCCGCGGCGAGGCCAAGCTTTCGCTCCGCGCTCTCAAAGAGGACACCGAGAAGGCCGCCTACCACGAGTATCGCGCCAGCGTGGCGAAGGCGTCGAAGTTCGGTACCCTCGGAGACCTGCTCGCCAACGCCAAGAAGAGGTGACTTGCGCCGCCAAACGTCACACGTCGCGACTCTCCTCTTGGTTGGGTGCAATAGGACGGTGGAGCCTCTGCCGAGCAAGAACGTCCCCGCCGCGCCTAGTCCCCATCCACAAGCGACGACTTCGGCCGCGCCGGCAGCCAGCTCGCCGGCCGAAAGCGCATCGGTCGTCGTCGAAAAACCGCGGGGCCCCGCGGTGCGCTTCGCCGTCATCGGCGATTTCGGCATCGACAATGCCGGCGAAGCCGCGGTTGCCGAGCTCGTGAAGAGCTGGAAGCCCGAGTTCGTCATCACCTTGGGCGACGACAACTACCCTTCGGGCGAAGCTTCGACGATCGACCTCAACATCGGCAAGTACTACGCCGAATTCATCGGCAACTACCGCGGCACGTTCGGGTCGGGCAGCAAGGCCAACCGCTTCTGGCCCTCGCCGGGCAACCATGATTGGGTCTCGCCCGGGCTCGCGCCCTACCGCGACTACTTCACACTGCCCGGCAACGAGCGCTACTACGACGTCGATCTCGGGCTCGTGCACCTCTACGCCGTCGATAGCGATCCGCACGAGCCCGACGGCACCGAGGCCACGTCGGTACAAGCCGGTTGGCTGAAGAAGCAGCTCGCGGCGTCCACGTCTTGCTACGATCTCGTCTACTTTCACCATCCGCCCTACTCCACGGCGCGCCATGGCTCCGAGCTCGGCATGCGGTGGCCGTTCAAAGCCTGGGGCGCCGAGGCCGTCTTGGCGGGGCACGACCATACCTACGAGCGGCTCGAGGTCGACGGCATTCCCTACTTCGTCAACGGCGTTGGCGGCGCCGACCGATACGATTTTCCCACGCCCGCGCTGCCCGAAACGAAGTTTCGCTTCAACGGCGACTACGGCGCGATGCTCGTCACCGCCAAACCGAGCGGCATCACGTACGAATTCTCCACCGTCGACGGCAAGAAGCGCGACATATTGACGGTCGCGGCGAACTGCAAAAATTGACCCCATACACACGAGGATCGCGAGCTTCGAAAGGATGGTCGACGGCACCTTCGCCAGCGCCCACCGCTGCGACACGGGCGCCACTGCCGTTACCTGGTAGACCTCGGGACGCCGAACAGGCGCTCGTGATCCGCTGCTTCGTGGCACCCCATGCAAGACGCGATGCGACCGGCGGATGTGACCTGCCCCGCGGTCGTCACGGTAGCGTAGACCCAACCCTGGTCCGTATCGGGTGTCGTGGGGGCCAGCTTGAACATGATGAAGAGGCCGGCTGGAGTCGCCGCTCGATAGACGACACCTCCTTCCCCTTTGGCGTAACCGTAGAAGTGATCGGCGTCGGCCGAACGAGCGCCGGCGTCGGCTGACGTGCGGTAGGAGCCGGGGTTGTAATTTGCGTCCGGCTCGGTCACGACCTCGGGCACCCACGATTCCTTCACCACCGCTTGATCGGTGTGAGGACCGGCCGGATAGGCCGCGTGGTTTTTGGCGAACACCGAATAGAGTTTTTGGCCGTGGGTCGACGGGTCGTCCGACTGGCTCGGACGTGCGACGGCGGGAAGGGGAAGACGGCAGAGGAACGGCGCCCAGCGCCATTCGTCATCGACGCGTCCCCAGGATTGGTAGTTGGCAGCGATCCGGCGTGCTTCTTCGGCAAACGCCGCGACGATCGGCACGTCGCTACCGGCGTCGTTCGTGTCACGTCCGTGCTCGCCGCTGGCCTCCGCGCTGGCGTCGCTGATGATGCTCACGCCGGCCAATCCCGCGCTCGCACCGCCCGAGCCTGCGGCGCCCGATGCACCCGTGGTCGACGCTGGGTCGGGGGGACCGGACTTCGTGCTGCATGCAACGGCGAGCGCCAGGGGAACCGCCAAGTAAACGAACCACTGAGAGGAGGCTAACTTTTTAAGCATGCGCCGTCAGTCTAACGCAAGATGCGGTCTCTGCGTACGGCTGAGCGAACGCCCGAACCGGATCATGCCTTGAGCTTTGCTCGTACCTCGGCCCAAACCTCGCTCTACGGTGACCCGCCGATGTGAGCCGGTCAACGGCGAGCCCCGATATTCGCTGGGGCCCGCCGCGTCCCCCAATCGAAGGGCATGCAGCTTTCGGCGTAATCGATCCCATCATCGTTTGGATGCTAGCAGCTAGGTATCTTGAATCAGCTCGTCCAACAGGCTCCACAACTGCTCTCACTCGAGCAGAGCCAGAGGAGCGCCGCCGCCGCGGGCCCTTTATCCTAAGGAGCCGAAATATTTTTGCGCACGTGTGCTGCCGTGAGGGTTGTGGTGATGAACGCAATCATCGGGAGACCCGCGGAAGCACCATGCGCTCCAACTTTCAATCGAAATATCCGCTGCGAGCGGCCCTGGCACTCTCCTATTTGACGGCACTCAGCTGTGCGAACCGAGCCGACGAGCCAGGGGAAAAGACCGACCAAGAAGAGACTCGCGCGCAGCCAGCGCCGGCGCCGGCCGGACTTCCGGGGCCCGAGGAGGAGGGGCCCGGAAGTCGACCTGAATGGCCACGATCGTCGGCGGCAGCGCTCCGAAAGGCGGCGGTTCAGCGCGACCTGATGCCGCCCGCCGAACTCGGCGATCCCGCGCGGCTCGATGTTGAAACAGATCTTGGCTCGAACCCAGATGGATTCTTGGCCGCCCCGCCGCTCGCGACCTCCCAATGGCAGTTCATCGGGCCGAGCAAGCTTCCGCTGAGCGGTCGCGTCAACGGGGTCGCCTACGCACCCTCGAACGCATCTATCCGCTACTTGGCATCCGCTACGGGCGGCGTCTGGAAGACCACCAACGGCGGTACGACTTGGGTCCCGAAGTCGGACATGCTATCGACGCTCGAGACGACCTCGGTGGCGGTGCACCCAACCGATCCCGATACGGTGTACGTCGGCACGGGGGACTTCGATGGCCAGAGGCCGCGATATTCCCTGGGAATCATCAAGTCGACCGACGGAGGGAACACTTGGACACAGCTCGACCTACCCTCTAGCGATCTCTACGCGACCAGCAACGGGATCCGCGCCATCGTGATCGACCCGGAAAATCCGCAGATTGTCACCGCTACGTCGGGCAATGGCGTGAACGGGCTCGGCTACATCTGGAGGACCACTGACGGCGGAACGAGCTGGAGCGCGTTCAGCCCCGGGGTTTGGAGCGATCTCGAAATCGGCGCTCGCGAAACTGCCACGGGTATTCGCTATTACTACGCCGTTCGCTGGGACGAGAGCGGGGTGTGGCGCTCGGCCGATCGGGGCGCTTCTTGGACGAAGCTCGCCCCATCGCCCCTCAACTACACCCTCAACCCGCCTATCACCCGGGCACCGGTCGAAGTCGCGGCGTCCCGCGTCAACCCGCGCAATGTCTACGTCGTAGCCGATCTCTCCGATGGAGGCGTGCACCTGTACGGCAGCACCGACGCCGGGCAGACGTTCACCGAGATCCCCATTGGAATTCAAACCTCGACACGTTCGATAACGTGCCCGTACAGCGCACGCAGGGTGACGACGTACACGCAGTGCGGATACGACTTGGCCCTCGGGAGCGGCGGCACCTCGGCGACCGGCGATCTCGTCTATCTGGGGCTGCAGCTGGGATTTGGTGCCTATCGCCCCAATACAGGCGCATGGACCACAATCGATAGCGGACACGTCGACCACCACAACGTGGCGATCAACCCGAACGGGCTCGGCGTCACCATCGCCAACGACGGCGGCGTGTATGCGAACAGTTTCAACACCAGCACCGACAACTGGGCGCCTCTCGCCAGTAGCCTCAATTCGACTCTGGGTCTCACCCAATTTTATCATCAAAGCACCCACCCCGGTGATCTGACGCGGGCCTTCGGCGGAACGCAGGACAACGGCACCATCGCGTCGCTCGGCGATCTCACCGCCTGGTCCCAAATCTCGGGAGGAGACGGCGGCTATGCGCGCTACGACCCGTCGCTAGGCAGCCGCATGTACTACACGAACAATGCCCCTTCGATTATCCGGAGCGACAAATCGGGGACCTCTCCCATCGACATCACCCCCCGGTGGGGCGGCGAGAAGATATCGGCAGTCGGAAACATATTCTTCGATTCGAACTCCCCGAGATGGCTGTACACGGGGACCAACTACCTGTGGCGCTACGACGCTCTCGCCGACACGTGGACCGGGCGGGTGGGGGGCAACGAAATCGTGCGACGTGACGGACCGCTCGCAATGTCGAACGCCACGACGACGTCGGTGTCCGTGGCCAAGTCGAACCCCAACTACGTTTACACGGCCGCCAATGACGGCAGCGTATGGATGGTCGACAACGCGCGATCCTCGTCCGTTGGGCCGTTCACTGATATCAGCGTGACCCTCCCCGATCGCGACATGCGTCCGATCACGGTCGTCGACGTGAACCCTCAAAACGCCTTCGACATCCTCATCGGCGGGGACCGCGCGGGCGACACCGGCGAAGGCGGCGTTTGGCGCTGTTCGGACA
>DATEMX010000621.1:0-6354 GCA_035275365.1 Polyangiaceae bacterium
TGCGCTGTCGACGACGCAAGGACTCTCGAGTTTCACCGCGTCATCGAGTGGCGCGGCCGTCGTGGCCAGCGCCAACGGCAATGCGCTCCCCGCTTCGTACTCGATTTCCGTCGGTGCCCTCGCCAAAGAGCAGCGCACCTATTCGGCCAAATTTTCCACGAGCTCGGACCCCCTCAATCAGACCGGCACCTTGGCCGTGAAAATCGGTAGCGGCACCGCCACCAACATCGGCATCACGGCCACCGATTCGCTCGATAGCATCGCGGCCAAGATCAACGCCACGCAGATCCGCGCCAGTGCGTCGGTCTTCTACGACGGCACCGCCTACCGGCTCCAGATCCGAGGCGTCGATACGGGCGCGGCCAACGCCCTCACCCTCACGGAGACGGGCACGTCGCTCGATCTGAACGGCGACGGCAGCACACCTTCGGGCGGCAAGACCGTCCAATCGGCCACCGACGCCTCGCTCTCGGTCGACGGTTTCACCATCACGCGCTCCACCAACCAGATCGTCGGCGTCGTACCGGGCGTCACCCTGGCGCTGACGGCGGAGACCACGAGCCCAGTCACCGTCTCCGTGGCGACCGACCCCAACGCACTTCGAACGAAGGTGTCCGCCTTCGTCAACGCCTTCAACGGCGTCATCAACTCGATTCACACGGTGGCCGGCTACGGCACGCAGAAAGCTTCGAACAGCACGCTCGCGGCCGACTCCACGCTGCGCTCGGTGAACGACCGGCTGAACGCCGCCGCGCGCGTCAGCGCGAGCAGCGGCACCTTTCGCAACCTCAACGACATCGGCATTTCACTGAACCGCGACGGCACGCTCAAGTTCGACGAGTCCAAGTTCGTCAAGGCGATGTCGGCCGACGCAGCCAGCGTCGTCGCCATGCTCGCGCGCCCCGCAGGCGCCACGAGCGGCGGCCTCATGGCCGATCTCAAAGACATCGCCGCGTCGCTCACCGCCAGCGACACGGGCATGATTGCCACGCACGGCAAGGCCTTCGACGCGCGAGCGAAGACGCTCGACCTTCGCGCCACGTCGGAACAGGCGCGCCTCGATAGCTACGCCACCAACCTTCGCAAGCAGTTCACCGCCATGAACCAGCGCGCCGCGGCCAGCAATCAGCTCGGGACCGCCCTCCTCAGCGCACTCAACAAAGGATGAACCAGGTAAGCCCCATGCTCCCCAGCAACATCGCTCGCTACCAGGCCGTCAACATCACCACCGCGAACCCAGGCGACATCCTCGTCGCGCTTCTCGACGGGGTCTTCAAGTTCCTCCGCATTGCCAAGCACGGCTTCGAAACCAAGAACCGGGCGCGCGCAGGCGACGCGATCAAGCGGGCCCACGCCATCATCACCGAGCTCCTCGTCTCGCTCGAACCCGAGCACTTCCCCGAGCTTTGTCAGAACCTCGCGGCCATCTACGACTTTTGCCTCTTTCGCCTCTCGCACGCGAATCGTCACAACGACGTCGTCGCCCTCGACGACGTGATGCGTGTGATGGCGCCCATCCGCGAGGCCTTCACCATCGCCGTCAAGCAGCTGAACCAGGGCCCGCCGCTCGAGCGAACGGGATCGGGCGGGTGATGCCGTGAGCGTGTCCCGCCTCCCGCTCGAGGTCATCGAAGTACCGGCCGGCAGCCTGCCGTCGTACGTCGATCACCGTACGGCGTCGGCGATTTGGGCGCGCTTCGACAACGGTCCCGATCTCTCCATCGAGCGCGGCCGCGAGCGTTGCTACCCGGGCCTCGCCGGCGAAGCCCCGCCGACCCTTCCGCTCTATGAACGCGCCGTCGCCGAGCTCGGCCAGGCGACGCGCGGCCAGGTGACGCGCATCCTCGACGCGGGGTGCGGCGCGGGCGGTGGAGCGCGGCTCCTCGCCCAAAACGGATACCAGGTCGTGGGGATCGACAAGAGCGACGACGCGATTCGGTTCGCGCGGCAAGTTGCGCCATCCGCCAAGCTCATCGCCGGCGATCTCTCGTTTCCCCAAGTGGTCGGAACGGTCGACGCGGCGCTGGTCATCGATTTGCTCGGTCAAGTCAGGGTCACCGAAGCCGTCCTCTTCACGCTTCGCGCGCTCGTTCCCGCCGGGCGGCCCGTCTTCATCTCCGAGGCGAGGGCTCATAGCGCGCAGTTTCTGAAGGCGCCCGCGCGCCGAGCATTCACGCGGAGCTCGCTTGTGACGCTGCTCACCATTTCGGGATACGAGCTCGTTCGCTTCGTCGACGTCGAGGGGTCTTTCCTGACGTGCATTGCGACGCCCTTCGCCGGTGACGGTTGGGACTCGCTTCGCCAAGGGCACATCGCGCTGGCCGCAGGGCAGCACGCTGCTGCGCTCGGCCATTTCGAGCACGCGCGCAGCAGCACGCGCGCGGCCGTGCGCCTCGAGGGCGCGCTCGGCGAAGCCGAGTGCCACGTCGAGCTTCGCAACGGTGACGGCGCCGTGGCCGCCTGTTTCCGCGCGCGCGAGCTCGCCGAAAACGACGCACGCCCGCTCGCGCTCCTCTCGCGCATCTCGCTTCTCATCGGTGATCTGATGAAGGCTCGCGAGCTCGCTCAGGCCGCCGTCCGCCTCGACGGCGCCGACGTGAGCGCCGCGTGCGCCAACGCCGCGGTGGCCGATCGGCTGACGCGTGTCTACGGGGAAACGTCACTGAGCTTCGCCAAGAACCGGTGGCTTTGCGCCTCCAATCTGGCGCCCGATTCCTTCGACATCGCCCTCCACCTGGCCGACGCGGCTTGCGCGGCCGGCGACGCCGCGCTTGCCGTGTGGGCGCTCGAGCGTGTCCGATCGTACGGAGAAGACAACGGCGTCGCTATGCACGTCGCTCTCGGCTCGGCCCTCTTGGTTTCTGGCCGCTCCGCGGACGCCCTCCTGGAAGCGCGCCTCGCGCAAGGCATCGCTCCCTTCGACGAGGCGGTGACCGCGCTCGTCCGCGATATAGAGAACGCTCGCGCCTAGAAAACACGACCCCACCCCACGGCACCTCCGGCGCCGATCTACCAGGGTCTCGATGCTCTCGAATCTGGGGCCAAAGTTTCGCCGCGTGACACTAGCGCCATCGCGTGGTCGCCAGCGTCAAATCGTTGACGTGTCGCGATTGGCATCAGCAGGGCGCGGGCGTCTGATCGAGCTTCACGCTCCGTCATCTAGCGTTGGCGCTTCCTGGCTGCCGTTGGCGCTCTAGTTGCAGGCAATGGGGAGCACCCATGCGTAGAGGACGCCCGAACCGATGATTGCAGCGCTGATCCCTGCGCGCGGCGGGTCCAAGCGCCTCCCGCGCAAGAACGTGCTGCCGTTCGCGGGCGTTCCTTTGATCGTCCATAGCATCGCCGCCGCGCGAGCGGTGGGCCGTATCGACCGCATCCTTGTCTCCACCGACGACACCGAGATCGCTGAAATCGCGGCGCAGGCGTGCGGCGAAGTGATCGTGCGCCCAGCCGAGCTCGCGCACGATCACGCGACGACGGGAAGCGCCGTGAGGCATGCGCTCGGCGTCGCCTACGCCGGTAGAGTCCTGCCCACCTGCGTGGTGACGCTTCAACCGAACTGTCCGCTTCGCCCTGCCCAGCTCGTCGCCGACGCCATCGAGCTCTTCTTGGCGAAGGCGCCCGACTCGGTCGTCAGCGTCACGAGCAGCCATCGAAAACACGGCACCATCGACGACGGGTTGTTCGTCCCCGAGTACCGCACCGGCATGCGCTCGCAGGACATGCAGCCGCGGTACTACGAGAACGGCGTCGTCTACGTGTCGCGCTCGAACCTGGTGATGGCGCGCGAAGACCTCTTCGGGGAGCGCATCTTGCCGCTCATCACCGACCCGCTCTATGCCCTCGGCGACATCGATACCGCCCTCGATTTCCAAGTCGCCGAGTACCTCTATCACGCGCACTCGGAGCGCTTCGAGCACGCCGCCGAGACGCTCATCGAGCGGATCCGGCGAATCGCCAAAATCGAGGAAATGGCATGAAACAGATGGATATCGGCGGACGGGTCATCGGCCCGCGCCAGGCCCCCTTCGTCATCGCCGAGATCGGCATCAATCACGAGGGGCAGTTCGAAAAAGCCATTCGAATGGTCGACGATGCCGCGCGCGCTGGCTGCGAGTGCGCCAAGTTCCAATGCCACGTGATCGAAGACGAGATGATCCCCAACGAGGTGATCCCCGGCAACGCCACCGAGAGCATCTGGAACATCATGGCGCGCTGCGCCCTCACCGAAGACGAAGATCGGCGTCTCAAAGACTACGTCGAGGCGAAGGGGATGATTTACCTGTCGACCCCATTCTCGCGCGCCGCGGCAGACCGCCTGCGCGCGATGAACGTGACTGCCTACAAGATCGGTTCGGGCGAGTGCAACAACTACCCGCTCGTCGACCACATCGCGTCGTTCGGCAGGCCCGTCATCCTCAGCACCGGCATGAACGATCTCGCTTCGGTTGCGCAGTCGGTCGCCATTCTGCGCGCGCGCAAAGTACCCTTCGGGCTCTTGCACTGCACGTCGATGTACCCGACGCCCTACGAAAAGGTCCGACTCGGCGCGCTCGAAGAGATGGGCGGGCGCTTTCCCGACGCCGTCCTCGGCCTTTCCGACCACTCACTCGGCAACTACACCTGCTTTGCCGCGGTGGCCCTGGGAGCGTCGATCCTCGAAAAGCACTTTACCTCCGACAAGAGCTGGCCGGGGCCCGACGTGCCCATCTCCATCGATCCAGCGGAGCTCGGTGAGCTCGTGCGCGGATCGCGTGCCATCCACGCAGCTCTCGGCGGCCGCAAGGAAATCTTGCCCGAGGAGCAGCCCACCATCGACTTCGCCTACGCGTGCGTGGTGGCGATCGCCGACGTCCCCGAAGGAACCCCGCTCGACCGGGGCAACGTCTGGGTGAAGCGCCCCGGCACGGGTGAGATCAAGGCCGTCCATTTCGAGAGTGTTCTCGGCTCGCGCACGACGCGAGACATCAAGAAAAACGAGCAACTCCGGTGGTCCGATCTCCGAGAGGTCCGGAAGGCGTCGGGCACGTGATCGCCCAAGGCCCCCCCAGGCGGATCCTCTTCATCACCGGCACCCGCGCCGATTTCGGCAAGTTGAAGCCGCTCATTTCCACCATCAAGAGCAGCCCCGATTTCGAGTACCAGATCTTCGCGACGGGCATGCACATGCTCGCCCGCTACGGGTCTACCGTCCACGAGATCACGAAAGGTGGTTTCGACCGCGTCTTTTCGTTCATCAATCAAAACCACGCCATCGGTGCGCAGATGGACCTCGTGCTCGCCAACACGGTGCAGGGAATCTCGCTATTTCTGCGCGAATTTCCCGCCGATCTCATCGTCATCCACGGCGACCGCGTCGAAGCACTAGCCGGCGCCATCGTCGGCGCTCTGAACAACGTCCTCGTGGCTCACATCGAAGGCGGCGAGCTCTCGGGCACCGTCGACGAGCTTTTGCGACACGCCGTGACCAAGCTCTCACACCTGCATTTCGTGGCCAACGAGGAAGCGCGGCGGAGGCTCATCCAGATGGGAGAGAACCCCGACGCCGTTCATATCATCGGGTCGCCCGACATCGACGTCATGCTGTCGAGCGATTTGCCCGACATCGACGAGGTAAAGCGCAAATACACCTTCGACTACGACGACTACGGCATCTTGATGTATCACCCCGTCACTACCGAGCAGGAACGCATCGCCCGTCACGCCGACGCCGTGGCGGCGGCACTCGAACGCTCGGGCATGAACTTCATCGTCATCTACCCGAACAACGACGCCGGCTCGGACGTCATCCTGACCCGATTCCAAGAGCTCAAGCAAAATTCGCGCTTTCGTCTGATCCCTTCGATGCGCTTCGAGTATTTTCTGAAGCTCCTGAAGCACGCCACGGTGATCGTCGGCAACTCGAGCGCGGGCATCCGCGAAGCTCCGGTCTACGGCGTACCCACGATCAACCTCGGATCGCGTCAGCACAACCGCTTCAGCTACCCGTCGATCCTCGACCTCCCCGAAGAAGAAGGCGCCATCGCGAGCGCGCTCCGCCACTTGCCGACGGGCATCACGCCGTCACTGCATTTCGGAACCGGCGACAGCGCCAAGCGCTTCCTCGGGCACCTCTCGTCGCCCTCGTTCTGGGGCACCTCGCGCCAGAAGCTCTTTCGCGACGTAGGCCTGCGCGCATCGACGCGCCCGTCGGCACCTCCCGCCAGCACGCAAGTGCACTAGTGCCACGCGGCCGAAGTCTTGTCCTCAGTTCAGCCGCGGCACTAGGAGGGTCCGCGCCATCGTTCCCAATTTGCCATGGCAAATTGAGAACTGAAGCAGGAAGGGGTCCTCCCGTCGTTCGTGACTTGGCAT
>DATEMX010000622.1:0-4717 GCA_035275365.1 Polyangiaceae bacterium
ATGCCAAGTCACGAACGACGGGAGGACCCCTTCCTGCTTCAGTTCTCAATTTGCCATGGCAAATTGGGAACGATGGCGCGGACCCTCCTAGTGCCGCGGCTGAACTGAGGACAAGACTTCGGCCGCGCGACACTAGTGTTAGTGCCGCTTGGCCAAGCCGAACCCGACTTTGGCAAGCCCGCGCTTCGCGCGGAGGCGGCTTCACCGCCTGGCACTATCCTCTTGTCTCCGGTGGCTTTGCCCCCGCCCGCCGGGGCTTTGCCCGGAACAGGGCCCCACCCCCACGGCACCTCCGGCGCCGATCTACCGCTTCTCCACGCTCTCGAATCTGACGGCCAAATTTTCGCCGCGTGACACCAGCCAAGAGGAAACGGGCTGTCTGCATAGCTGACAACGCACACGACAGCCTAACCCGTTTCATCCCGGCGCGGGTGGATCCTCCGCCCGTGGAGAACTATGCCGACGGCGCGAAAGACGCGCGCAGAAGCTACAGCGCGCGGGTCAGAGCGGCGACCAGCTCGTCGATCTCGGCGTCGGTGAGCTCGGGGTGGCACGGCAGGCTCACGAGCTCCCGCGTGGCGCGCTCGGCTTCGGGAAACGAGCGCCCTGCGGCAAACGCTTCGAACGGTCGCGACTGCGCGAGCGTCTCGGGATAGTGCACGCGAGCATCGACGCCGGAAGCTCGGAGGCGAGCGACGAACGCGTCGCGCTTATCGGCGGCGACGCGGATCGCCAGCGGAGCAAACACTGGGCGGCACGACGCCACGCCGACGAGCGGCGTCGCGCCCGTGCGGCGGATCGCCTCGGCGAGCCGCGCACCGATCGCGCGCCGCCGCGCGAGGCGGGCTTCGATGCGTGTGAGCTTGACGCCGAGGAGCGCCGCTTGAATCGCGTCGAGGCGATAGTTGCCGCCCGCCTCTCGCCACGCGTGCTCTTTGCCGATGCCGTGGCTGCGGATGCTCCGCATGCGTTCGGCGAGCCGCGCGTCGTCGGTCACACACGCGCCACCGTCGCCCGCAGCGCCGAGCGCTTTGCTCGGAAAGAAGCTGAACGTGCCGATTGTCCCCAAGGTGCCGGCGGAGCGGCCGCCGAACGTCGAGCCGAACGCCTGCGCGGCGTCTTCGACGACGGCAACATCGGGAATCGCCGAGCGGAGGGTCGTCGCATCGTGCACGAGACCGAACAGATCGACGGAGATGACAGCCCGCACGCTATCGGCGTCGGCCGCGCGGAGTTTGTCGGGATCGAGACCGAGCGTCGCCGGTTCGACGTCGACGAAGACGGGCTTCGCGCCGACGCGCACGACCGCCTCCGGTGCCGCCACGAATCCGAACGCGCCGACGAGGACCTCGTCGCCGGGCCCGACGCCCACGGCCAAAAGGGCGGCGACGAGCGCGTCGGTCCCGTTCGACACGCCGACCGCGAACTTCGCGCCGACAACGCGCGCGAAATCCGCTTCGAATCGCACGACCTCGTCGCCCAAGATCGAACGCCCCGAGCGAAGCACGCGCGCTGCCGCGGCCTCGAGCTCCGCCCGCAATGCCTCATGCTCTCTGTCAGGCCGCGCGAAATCGACTTTCACCGGTCACCCCCGGACGCCTTCGACGGTTCACCGCCGGCGGCCGGCACGACGCCCTCGTCGAGACCCTCGAGCGCGCGGCGCCCGTTCTCGTTGCCCGGATGAATCGAAGGTCCGTTGATGTCGACCACGAAGTCGTAGTCGAACGCGCCCTTGGGCCCTTGCACCTGTGCACGCACGCGCTCGTGCTGAAAGCACGACGACTCGGTCGTCGTCGACCACTCGGGCGAAGACGCGCCGGGGTTTTCCGCGCCGATTACCTCGGGGAGCGAACGCCCGCCGCGCGAACGGTACGTCTGCACGACGGTCAGCGCGTTGCGCTCGTCGCCCGCGTTGAAACGCGCCTGGAGGTACAGAATCGACCCTGCCGCCAGCGCGCTGGTCAGCACCATCGTGACGTTTCTACGAAGCGGCGAGGTCAGGCGAGCACTGCTCCCAGTTTGCGGAATCGATCGTAGCGATCTTGCGCGAGCTCGGCGGGCGCAAGTTTCTCGAGCGACGACAGCGCTTCGTAAAGCGCACGGTCGACTTTCTTCGCCGCCTCGTCGTGATCGCGATGCGCTCCGCCCGGCGGCTCGTCGACGATGCTGTCGACGACCTGCAAGCGGAGCAGATCGGGCGCGGTCATCTTGAGCTGCTCGGCGGCGTCGGCCGCGCGCGCGCCGTCTTTCCAGAGAATGCCGGCGCATCCTTCCGGTGAGATGACGGAGTAGCACCCGAACTCCATGATGAGTACACGGTTGGCGACGCCGAGCGCGAGCGCGCCACCGGAGCCGCCTTCGCCGATGATCGTGGCGACGATGGGCACGGTGACCTTCGCCATCGCGCCGATCGCCGCGCCCACCGCCTCGCTCTGACCGCGCTCTTCGGCGTCGATGCCGGGATAGGCGCCCGTCGTGTCGATAAACGTGAGGATCGGCAGGCCGAACCGGTCGGCCATCTCGTACATGCGGATCGCCTTGCGGTACCCCTCGGGGCGCGGCATTCCGAAGTTACGCGACACGTTCTCTTTTGTTCCGCGGCCCTTCTGGTGCCCGACGACGACCACGCTGCGACCGTGGTAGCGCCCGAGCCCGCTCACGATCGACGAGTCTTCGGCGAAGCGCCGATCGCCCTTCAGCTCGATGAAGTCGGTGAAGAGCCGCTGCACGTAGTCGAGCGTGTAGGGGCGGTTCGGGTGCCGTGAGATCATCACCTTCTGCATGGGGGTGAGATCGGCGAAGATCTCACGCGCGAGGCGTCCGGCTTTTTCTTCGAGGCGCTGGAGCTCGGGCTCGAACTTGGCGTCGCTCGCCGCGAGCTCTCGCAACTGCCTCACGCGATCGACGAGATCGACGACGGGTTTTTCGAAGGGGAGGACGAAGGCTGCCATTCGGAGGAGGGGCACCGTAGCGACTGTCGTTCGACAAAAACAGGGGCTCGAGGCCACAAGGGTGTCGCTTTGGTCGGAGTTCTGCAAGCATGGCGGTCCCGCGCTTTACGACGCGACGGGTCAAATGACGCAGCCGCCCGAGGACATTCCCCAGAAATTGCAACACGAACCGGCGTCGTCACTCCTGCAAGAAGCCGACGCGACGATCGATACGGAAGCCGAGCGACGAGCCTTCGCTCGGCAAGCGCGGCGCCGCACGCTGGTCGTCCTCGCGCTCGCACGGATCTACGCGAGTGCGGTCGTCGCGAGGGCCGGACTTTGGGCGCTTTCGGACGACGACTACGCTCGCGTGACGATCGCCCAGCGCTTCGCCCAACACGCGCAGCTCGATCCCAGCGGCACGAGTTGGCTTCCGTTTCCGTTCTGGGTCGTCGGCGCGGCGATGAAGATCCTCGATCCTTCGCTCGAGGTGGCGCGTCTGGTCACGACGATGCTCGCCATCGCCTCCACGTGGCTGCTTTTTGCCGCCGGCCGCATCTGGGGCCTCGGTGAAAAACAGGCGACCGTCGCGGCGCTCGCGGCCTCGGTCGTTCCTGCGGCCGCTGTGCTCGGCAGCATGACCGTGCCCGAATTTCCCACCGCCGCGCTCGCCGCCTTTGCGCTCATCGCCGTCAGTTCGCCCGCCGTCACGGTCACCGTCGCGCGGTGGCGCGTCGCACCTGTGTGGCTCGCGGGCGGGGCCATGTTGGCGGCCACTCTCTCGCGCTACGAGGCGTGGCCCGTTGCCGCAGTCGTATCGGTCCTCGCTTGGCGGCGCGCGCGCGGAGAGCAGCCCCGCTGGAAGCGTTGGATGTCCGCTGTCGTTCCGATGCTCGGTCCGCTCCTCTGGATGGCGCACAACCGCGTCGTCCACGGCGACGCCCTCGCCTTTCTCCATCGCGTCGCCAGCTACCGGAACGCACTCAGGGCGTCGGGCGCCGACGGTGGAGAACGAGGCTGGGGTTATTTGATGGGCCTCGTGGGCGGCTGTCCCGCGCTCGCTCTGGCGCTCGCCGTGCTCGTCGCGAGCTGGCTCCGGAAAGATCGCGCAGCCGGGCGGGCGTACCTGGCGCGCTTCGCACCGTGGGCCGCCGGAGCCGCCGCGCTCGTGGTGTTTCTCGTCGCGGGCGAGCTCATCGGGGGAGCGCCCACGCACCACCGCGAGCGCACCCTCCTGCTCGTCTGGCTCTTGACGACCTTTGTGTGTGTCGATTTGGTCGCGGCGCGGCCGACACCGAAGTGGCTGGCGGTCCCCGTTCTCGTGCTGCTCGCGCTCGACTATCGGCAAATGCTCGCCGAACCCGGCGTTCGTCGCACCTCCGAGGAGCTCACCGGCGCGCACCTGCGAGCGCTCGTCCCGCGAGGTCAGCGCGTCTACGTGGCCACGCCCGACTACGGCTACTTCGCCGTCGAAGCCGCCTTCGGTCGCCCCTGGGACGTCATCCTCGACCGCACCAACGACCCGCGCGACGCGCACGCGAGCACGCTCCTCGACGACCGCTGGAACTCCCCCGCCCGCCTGAAAGCCGAATACGCCACCTGGCTCGTCGCGCCGTCGAGCGTCGTCTTCCCCATCGCGCTCCGTGAACTCTCACGCGCCGGCGAGCTCGCCATCTACGAGCTCGACCCCAAGAGGTAGAGTCATCGACTCCGACCTCGCGACCGAGTTCCCCGATTCGCGCAGCATCAACGACGCCCTGCGGGCGGTCGTGGCGCTCCGGAAGGGC
>DATEMX010000623.1:0-2001 GCA_035275365.1 Polyangiaceae bacterium
GCTGTCGAGCGCTTGCACGAGCCCGATGACACCGCTCACCACGGCCATCTTCGCGGGGTCGTGCCCCGTTGCGTTGCCCAAGAGCCGCTGGAATCGTGCCGCCAGGCGCGCCATTTCGTAGAGATCTTGCAGCCGCTTGAGGCCCGGCCCGGTGATCGCGGCGGGTGACGTGGCGTTGGAGGAGAATTCCATCGTCGCGCCACTTCCCTCGGTGGTCACCGTTACCGTGCCCTTGGGAACGGCACTCGCTTGGACGAAGAGGGCGCGCGCGAGGGTGGCGCCCTGGCTCTCCCCTGGAAGAGCGGCGAGTGAATCGCGGGCGAGCCCACCGAGGTAGAGCATGACGTCGGGAACATTGCGGTGCTTGAGGTCTGCCGTATCCGACACGACGATCTCGGGCGCATCGAGCGGGGCCAAGAGGAGGTGCAGCGCACCCGCCTGGATGCGCAGGCTAGGTGGCACGTTGTCGAGGATCCACTTGAGTGAGGGCGGTTTCTCGTCCTTCGCCGAAGGCGGCTTGGCGGCGAAGGCCAACGCCTTGTCGAGGTCGCTCGAAGCGAAGACCGAGAGCTGGCCCTCGGGAAGGAAAGCGCCCGTCGTGAATCGGACGCGCACTTCGTCGGTAACCCACCGCCGGATGGGTGCGATGTCACCTTGCGTCGGCTGGGTCGATGGGTAGCGGATGCCGATTCCCGCAGCGCCGCCCGATACCTCGTAGCGGAGGAGGACGTCGGCCACGGCCGTGGCGACCGCGGTGCTCAAGAGCTCTTCGGCGTCGACCTTCCTGCCGGTCGCACCAGCGATGACGGCTTCGGCGAAGAGGCATGGAAGCTCGAGGCCAGCCTCAGGACCCGATGGCGCCGCGCAAGCGTCGAGCGGTAGGTACCTTCCACGGTTGAGCGGGCGCCGCCCGCGCGCGAGCTCCTCTTGGTAGGCGGCTGGGCCTCCAACGTCGCGGATGTGGCTCGCGCACTTGGCCTCGTCGTCCAGAGGATTGAAATGAGCCGTCGGCAGAAACTCGGCGAGGGGAACGGCGCGGTGCTGCCGAAAGGACTCGAACGCGTAATTGCCCGCCAAAGCGATGGCCTCCCGCTTCAGCACGTCTTTGACGGCGCCGAAGCTTCGCTCGTGGATGGCTTGCAGCGTGGCGGGGAAATATTTGAGAAGCCCGCCGGGCGAATAGCACGCCAGGTTGGGCGCGATGCTCTCGGCGACGTCCCGCTCGATGAGCTCGGTGATGATGTCCTTCGCGTCGTCGTAGACATCGTTGACGGTCGGCTGCGCAATTGCCGGCGGCGCAGCCGCGATGATCGCCAAACATCCCCCGAGCCAAACCCCGCGCCGCCGATGCATCCGACCAGCTATATCCCAGTTGCCTCTCCCATTTCACGAAGTGGCAATCTCAGTCAGCTTTTTTAGGGGATGGTCACGCCCGAAGGCATGGGGCCGTTGGCGAAGCGAACGGGGCCCGCCAAGAGCTCGCGAGCGAGCTGCACCTCGACGAGATCGATCGTCGAGCTCTTGCTGACCTCGGCCAAGGCCTGGTCGGCGGTGGCGTCGCCGGCGATTTTGCGCGCGATGGCGGTGTAGAAGGTTGCTTCCGTCTTTTGGCTCGGCGTGCGGGCGGCGGCGATGAGATCGGCGTCTTTGACACGACCGAGGCCCCAAAGCGACAAGCGGCTCGGCCAGCGCCCGTCGTCGTGGACGCTTGCAAGGGCACGCGAAGCGGTGCCGTCGCTCTTGGCCTTAACGTCCTTCTCCGTGAAATGAAGCCACAGCGCGGCGTAGACGAGGTCGTCGTCGGGCAGCTCGCCCGCGAGGCCGCGGTTGACCGCCGTGCGCGCGGCGGTGATGTCTTTGCGCAAAAACGCGCGCTGCGCGGCGTCGAGCACGGTGGCGGCGAGCTCGTGCTTGTCTTGTCCGGCAGCGACGAAGGCACGCTCGGTTGCACGCGCGACGCCGGCGCCGTCGGAGAACCGAAACAGGACGCGCGCCAAGAGC
>DATEMX010000624.1:0-2279 GCA_035275365.1 Polyangiaceae bacterium
GCTGCGCACCATGCCCGACCGCTCGACATAGTGCGTCTGAACGGCCCGCTGCATGTCGGGGTCCTTCAGAAACGGACGGGCGTCGTCTGACGACATGTCGATGAGCGGTTGCTTGACGCCGCACCCAGGGCAAAACGAACCGCCCGCGAAGGTGCCGGCGCAGCGGGGGCAAATCTTCATCATGGTGGGCGGCACTCTATCAGGGTTCGGTCTCGTGGTTCCACCCCTCGAGGGATTTGGGGGGAGGTGCGCGGCGGCAATGGGTCCCGAAGTCAGAAAGCCGCGGAAACATTGCGTTCGTTGCCGCGCGACCCGCTCGGGCCGTGCGGTTTTGGGCCGGAAGCCCGAAGGGCCGCCCTTTCGCGCCAATAGCCCCCATGAAAGGCGTTTCGAGGGCGGACAAGCTGGACTATGTTGCCCCGCATGACGAACAGCTACGGCAGCCGCACCACCCTCCAAGTCGCTGGCAAGAGCTACGACATCTTTCGACTCGACGCGCTCGACAAGGCGGGGATCAAGACCTCGCACCTACCGTTCTCCCTCAAGGTTCTCCTCGAGAACCTGTTGCGAACAGAAGACGGCCGCGTCGTCAAAAAGGAAGACGTCCTCGCGCTCGCCAAGTGGGACGCGAAGGCGGAGCCGTCGAGCGAGATCCAGTTCACGCCGAGCCGCGTGCTGCTGCAAGACTTTACCGGCGTTCCCGCCGTGGTCGATCTCGCGGCCATGCGCGCCGCGATGGTGAAGCTGGGCGGTGACCCCGCAAAGATCAACCCGCTGCAGCCCGCCGAGCTCGTCATCGACCACTCGGTGCAGGTCGACGAGTACGGCACGCCCGAGGCCATCCACAAGAACGCCGATCTCGAGTTTCGTCGCAACAAAGAGCGCTACGCGTTCCTGCGCTGGGGGCAGTCGGCGTTCTCCAATTTCAAGGTGGTGCCGCCCGATACCGGCATCGTTCATCAAGTGAACGTCGAGTACCTCGCGCGCGTCGTCTTCGCAGCACCCGCGGCGGGCGGTAACCCCGTGGCGTATCCCGACACCCTCGTCGGCACCGATTCACACACCACCATGGTCAACGGGCTCGGGGTTCTCGGTTGGGGCGTCGGCGGTATCGAAGCCGAGGCCGCGATGTTGGGGCAGCCGGTCTCCATGCTCATCCCGCAGGTGGTCGGGTTCAAGCTCGTCGGCGATCTGCGCGAAGGGTCCACCGCGACCGATCTCGTGCTCACCGTCACGCAGATGCTGCGCAAGCGCGGCGTGGTCGGCAAATTCGTGGAGTTCTTCGGCCCCGGGCTCAAGGGCTTGCCCCTCGCCGATCGCGCGACCATCGCGAACATGGCGCCCGAATACGGCGCAACCTGCGGCATCTTTCCCGTCGACGTCGAGACCATTCGCTACCTCAAACTGACGGGCCGCCCGGCCGATCAAATTGCCCTCGTCGAGGCGTATTGCAAAGCGCAGGGTCTCTTTCACACCGAGTCGACCCCCGAGGCCACCTACACCGACACGCTCGAGCTCGACCTTTCCACCGTTCAGCCGAGCGTCGCCGGCCCCAAGCGGCCGCAAGATCGCGTGAACCTCGGCGACGCCGGCAAAGCGTTCGCGGCGGCGCTGCCGTCGCTCCTTCCGCCCGGCGGCGCGGCCTCGCCCGCGAAGAGCGACGGCGGGCTCTCGCACGGCTCCGTCGTCATCGCCGCGATCACGAGCTGCACCAACACGTCGAACCCGTCGGTGATGATCGCCGCCGGCCTTTTGGCGAAGAAGGCCGTGGAGCGAGGCCTCAGCGTGAAGCCGTGGGTGAAGACCTCGCTCGCCCCCGGCTCCCAAGTCGTCACGGAGTATTACAAGCACTCGGGGCTCGACCAATACCTCGAGAAGCTCCGCTTTCACACGGTGGGCTACGGCTGCACGACTTGCATCGGCAACTCCGGACCGCTCCCCGCGGAGATCTCCAAGTCCATCGACGACGGTCACCTCGTCGTCGCGTCGGTCCTCTCGGGCAACCGCAACTTCGAAGGCCGCATCAACCCCGAGGTGCGCGCCAATTACCTGATGTCGCCCCCGCTCGTCGTAGCGTTCGCCATCGCGGGCCGCATCGACATCGATCTAGAGAGCGAGCCCATCGGCACCGGGGCAAGCGGCATGCCCGTCTATCTCAAGGACATCTGGCCGACCTCGCGCGAGATCGCCGAGACCGTCGCGCGCGCGGTGGAGGCGCCGATGTTCAGCAAAGTCTACGCGCAGGTGTTCGACGGCAGCGAGCAATGGCGTTCGCTCGA
>DATEMX010000625.1:0-10618 GCA_035275365.1 Polyangiaceae bacterium
TGAAGCGCCGCATCGACGCCGCCGAAAACGAGGTCGAGAAGAAACAGCTCCTCTTCCGGCAAGCCAAGCTCTCGGCCGAAACGCTGGGCGACCCGGACGGGGCCATTTCGGTCTACGAAACGATCCTCGATATCTCGCTCGAGCCCGAGGCCATCGCTCTGCTCGAGAAGCTCTATTCGGCCAAAGAACGCTGGCAAGATCTGGTGGGTCTCTACGAACGACAACTCGACGCGCCGGGCGCCGACAAGGGCGGCCTCCACGTGAAGATCGCCGAGACGGCTCGGAAGCACATGGGTGACATCGAGCGCGCCTTCGACGAGCTCGATGCGGCCCTCGCGGACGACGATCAGCACGGCGGCGCCATCGCGGAGCTCGAGACGCTCCTTCGGCACGGCAAAGAGCCGCAGCACCGCGCTCGCGCAGCCGAGATGCTGGAGCCCGTCTACCAGAAACGAGCCAACTTCACAGATCTCATGGCGACCATCGAGGCCCGGCTCGAATCGAGCCAAGACCCCGACGAGCGCCGGCCGCTCCTCAAGCGCTTGGCCAATTTGAAGGAAGAGCAAGCCGAAGACTACAAGGGCGCGCTCGACACCATCGCCAAGCTCTTGCACGAAGACGTGACCGACGAAAGCACCTGGGCCGAGCTCGAACGGCTCGCGAAGGTGGCCAGCGCCGAGCCGCGCCTCGCCGAGATCTACGCCGGCGAGCTCGCCCGCGTGACCAGCGATGAGGCCGCCACCGCTCGCCTCGCGCGACGAACGGGCGAGCTCTTCGGGATGCTCGGCGACACCGAGCGCGCGCTCCATTTCCTGCGCCGCGCCCACGAGTTCGAGCCGGAGTCGCGCGAACTGTTCGAGGGTATCGACGCGCTCCTCGTCAAAGATCAGCGGCCCAAGGAGCGCGTGGAGCTCTACCGCGCCGTCCTCGACTACCGGAGTGATCCCGCCGAGCGAACGGCCACGCTGCACACCATCGCCGATCTCGAGCGCGCCGCGCTGAACGATCCGGATCGCGCCATCGAAACCTATCGCGCGGTGCTCGAGGTAACCGACACCGACACGCGCGCTCAAGATCAGCTGACTTCGCTCTACCGCGAACGCCGGCGCTTTCAAGACCTGGCCGAGCTCTACGAGAAGCGCGCCGAACAGGCCGAGAGCTCCAAGATCGCCGCCGAATTTCGGCTCAACTTGGCCCGCCTCTACAGGACCGAGCTCGACAACCCGACGGCCGCCATCGATCAATACGAAGCCATCGTGGAGGTGTCGCCCGATCACGAAGCCGCCATCGCCGATCTGCAGTCTCTTTCGCAGGTGGCCCAGTACAAGGCCCGGATCGTCGAGATTTTGCGCCCTCTCTACGAGCGCGCCGACGACTGGCGGCACCTCATCGCCCTGAACCAGCAAAGGCTCGAGCTCGCCCAAGATCGCGGGGAAAAGATCCCTATCTTGCGAGAGAACGCCGACCTCTGGGAGAAGCGGGGCAAGGACGAAAAGCGGGCCCTCGAAGCGCTGCGGGCGGCCTTCGAGCTCGACCCCGACGACGGCGAAACGCGCAGCGAGCTCGAACGTGTCGCCGAGAAAACGAAGTCTTGGGATGCCCTCGCCGGCGCCTACGAGCGCGGCATCGAGAACGCCGATCCGCTCGTCAAACGCCAGCTTCTCTCGTCGCTCGCGGCCTTGCATGATCAGAAGCTCGACGACCCGCGGCGAGCGCTGGCTGCGTTCGAGCGCCTCTTCGCGCTCGACGAGACCGACCCAGAACCCCTCGACGCGATGGACATGCTGGCGACGCTCCTCTCCGACTGGGAGGCCCTTGTCAAGATCCTCTCCAAGAAGGCCGATCTGGTGGCCGACGACGAAGGGCGCGCTTCGCTCTTGCGGCGCATCGGTGAAACCAAGCGCGATATGCTGGAAGACGCGCGCGGCGCCACCGTCGCCTACGAGCGTGCGCTCGAGCTCGATCCCGAGAGTACGTTCACCATCGATTCGCTCATCGAGCTCTACGAGCGCGGCGACGACCACCGAAAGCTGGTGGAGCTCTACCGACGTCGGGTCGAGCTCACCGACGCTGGAGGCGCCGATCTGAAGTTCACCCTGCTCACGCAGGCCGCCGAATGCTTCGAGAAACACCTCGGTGAGCCCCGCGAAGCGATTCAGTCGCTGCGCGAAGCGGCAACCCATAAGCCCGCCGACAAAGGCGTCCTCTCGAGCCTCGACAGGCTCTACCGCGCCGAGCAAATGTGGACCGATCTGCTCGACAATCTGCGCGCCGAAGCGGCGTCGGCCGATTCGCAAGCCGAGCGCGTTCGCCTCCGCAAGGAAATCGGCGCCCTCCACGCGAAGCGGCTCGAAGATCCGACCGCCGCCCTCGAGGCCTACAAGTCAGTGCTCGACGAGGTGCCCGGCGACGCCGACGCCGTCCTCGCGGTGACGCACATCGGTGAAACGCGCGAGGATTTGAGCCTCGCGGCGGCCGACATCCTCGAGCCCGTCTTGGCCGGCGGGGCGCAATACGACAAGCTCGTTCAGGTCCTCGAGATGCGCGTGAGGGCACAGACCGAACCGACCGATCGCGCAGCGACGCTGAAGGCCCTCGCCAAGGTCCTCGACGCCTCGCTCTCGCGCCAGGCCGACGCCCAAACGGTGCTTACGCGGGCCCTCGCCGAGACGCCCGAAGACGCCGAGCTCTATGGAGAAATCGATCGCCTGGCCGCCGCGTCGGGCGGCTACGAGCGCTACGCCGACGCCATCGAAGAGCGCGCCGCCGCCATCTTCGACGCCGCCGTCGCGCAGGATCTGTGGAGACGCTTAGGAAAGATCGCCGAGACCGAGCTGAAAGACGATCGTCGTGCCATCGGCGCCTACGTGAAGGCCGGCGAGCATGCCGGCGACGACGTCGAGATTCTCGCCGCATTGGACCGCCTCTACGAACGAACCAAGAATTACCGCGCCCTCGCGGAGGTCCTCGAACGGCGCGTTTCGGTCGAACCCGACGCCAAAAAGCAAGGCGAGTTCTTCTACCGTCAGGCCAAGCTCCAGATCGATCAGTTCCAAGAGCGCTCGGCGGGCCTCGCGACTTTGAGGCAGGCGCTCCTTCGCGATGGCGAGCACCGCCCGGCGCGAGAAGCGCTCGAGTCGCTCACCGACGACGCCACGCTCTTCGAGGACGCGGCCGAGGCGCTCGAAGCGGTGTACCGCGCAAAGAGCGACACTGCGCGGCTCATCGCCCTGCACGAGAAACGGATCACGTTCGCCAGCTTGCCGCGCGATCGAACCCGCATTCGCCTCGATCTCGCGAAGCTCCTCGAAGAGCAAGGCGGCGAAAACTCGCGCGCGCAGAAGGTCGTCGAAGATGCGCTCGGCGACGATCCGACCGACGTCGACGTGCTCGCCGAGCTCGAGCGCCTCGCCGCGAAGAACGACGCGTGGGCCAGCGCGACGAGCCGCCTATCGGCTTCGATCGCAGGCAGCAAAGACCTCACGCCCGATGCCGCCCGCGACGCTTACGTGCGATTGGCGGACTGGTACGAAGACAAGCTCAAGAACTCGCCCGAGGCCGAGGAGGCGCTCGCCGAGGCCCTCGAGCGTGACCCCGAAAACCTGCAAATCCTGCGCTCGATCGAGCGCATTCGGCGGGCTCCCGGCCGTGAGCGCGATCTGGTAGCGAGCTTGCGGCGCCTCGCCGAGCTCGAGCTCGACCCGGCCACTAGGCGCCAGCTCTTCCGCGAGGCCAAGGTGCTCGCCGAAGACCAGGTGAAGGACGCCGCCCTGACGGAAGAGGTGCTGCGCCAACTCTTGTCCGAGGACGAAGCCAACGGGTGGGCCCTCGAGGAACTGACGAAGCTGCGCGAGGCCGCGTCCGATTTTACCGAGGTGCTCTCCTTGCTCTTGCGTCGAGCCGAGCTCTCGACAGACGGCATCGAGCTTTCGCGCCTGCAACACCTTGCTGCCGAGATCGCGAGCGGCAAGCTCGGCGACGACGCGCGCGCCGTCGAGCTCTACGAGACGATTTTCGAGAACGACCCCAGCGACGCGCGGGCGTCCTCGGCGCTTCGCGAGCTCTACGCCAAGGGCGGCCAGAGCCGCGATCTGGCGCGCCTGCTCGAACGTCTCGTCGACGTCGCCACGACTTCGGACGAACGCACGAAACTTCGGCTCGAGCTCGCGCGACTCACCGCGAAGACGTCCACCGAAGACGCCATCGAGACACTGCGCAGCATCCTCGACGAGCAGCCCACGGAAGCCGACGCGGTAGTGCTGCTCTCGCAGCTCTACGAAAAGGGCGGGCGCGACGAAGAGCTGGCGGATCTGCTGAACGCGCAGATAGAGCGCGCCAAGGAACACCAAGACAGCGCCCGAGAGCTCGCGCTCACCGTGCGCCTCGGCGACATCTACGAATCGCGCCTCGGCGACGTGGGCAAGGCCATCGAAACCTACCAAGCCGTCCTCGATCGCGACGGCACGCACAAAGGCGCGCTCGAATCGCTCGCGCGGCTCTACGAGGCGAAGGGGGATGTCAAGAACGCCTCGGCGACGCTGGAGAAGCTCCTCGCCCTCTCCGACGGAACCACAGCGGTGACCCTCGCCGTGCGCTTGGCCGACGCCTTCGCCAAATTGAAGGACGACGACAGCGCCGAGCGAGCCTTGGAGCGCGGCCTCGCCTCCGATCCCGCGAGCAGCGAGATCCGCAAGCGCTTGGCGCAGACCTACGAGCGAACGCAGAAATGGGGCCGGCTCGCCGAGCTCATGGCAGGCGACGCCGAGGCGACCGCCGACGTGTCCGAGAGGGTGCGCATCTACCGCGTAGCGGCGGACCTCCACCTCGCCAAGCAGAACGATCCCGCCGCCGCCTCGGCGTTGCTCGAAAAGGCGAGCGCCTTGGCGCCGCTCGATCGCGATCTGCTCCTCTTGCTCTGCGACGCCTACAGCGCCGCGGGCAGGTCCAAAGAGGCGGCATCGGCGCTCGAAAAGGTCGTCGCTTCGTTCGCGGGGAAACGCTCGAAGGAACTCGCCACCATCCACCAACGGCTCTCGCGCGCCTACCTCGCCGAAGGCGACAAGCCGCGCGCCTTGGCGGAGCTCGACCAGGCGTTCAAGATCGATCCGGGCTCGGTCGCGGTCTTGCGCGATCTCGGTACGCTCTCGATCGAGATGGGCGATCTCGATCGCGCGCAAAAGACCTACCGCGCGCTCCTCCTTCAGAAGCTCGATCAGTCGTCGCCCATCACGAAGGGCGAAGTCTTCTTCCGGCTCGGCGAGATTTCGAGCAAGCAGGGCGACAAAGCCAAGGCCGTGCAAATGCTGGAGCGCGCGCTCGAGAACGATCCCGGTCTCGCCACGGCCAAGAGCCTCCTCGCCGAGCTCAAGAACTGAAAGCATGCGGTTCGGGCGTTCAGCGCTCGGGCTCGTGCTCGGAATTTTCGTGCGAGCGTATCTAGCGACGCTCCGGGTCTCGGTGGTGCTCGACGCTCGGCTCGATCCGCTCGATCCGCGTCCGTGGGTCTTGTGCTTTTGGCACGGCGACCAGCTCGCGCTCCTCGGGTGGAAGCGGCGGCGGCCCACCGTAGCGTTGGTGAGCCGCTCGGCCGACGGCCAGATGCAGCGGTTTGCGCTCGCGGTTCAGGGGATGAAGGTCGAACGCGGTTCCACGTCGCGCGGCGGCGCGGCGGGTCTCCTTGCCATCGTACGACGGCTCCGGCGGGGTGAAGACGCCGCGTTCGCCGTCGACGGTCCGAGGGGGCCACGCCTCGCGGTGCAGCCCGGCGCGCACCGCGCGGCCGAGCTTTCGGGAGGCGTTCTCGTACCGATGGGCAGCGCCGCTCCGCGCGGCGTGACACTCGAAAAAGCTTGGGACAAGTTCCGCATCCCGCTTCCGTTCTCACGCGTAGCGGTCTGCCTCGGCGCGCCGCTCGTTGCTTCGTCTTCCGTCGAAGCGCTGAAGAGCGCCATCGTTCAGGCAACCGCGCTCGCGGCGGGTCTGGCCACTCGCCCCGGCGGAGGTAGAGAACGCGCCCCGGGCACACCGGCGTTCTGTCCCCGTCGACCCCCGGAGAAGCCCTCGTCGAACTTCCAGTCTTCGGCAGAATGAAGTAGACGGCGCGCGCGAGCTCTACGTGTGTCGAGCGGGAGCGGTCTCACGTCGCGCCGCACGCGAGATGATCTCGCGGAGCGAGTCGAAGTCGACGGGTTTGACGAGGTGGCGATCGAACCCCGCCTCGCTCGACCGATGCTGGAGATCGTCCTCGCCGTAGCCCGAGAGAGCAACCAACATGGCGCGATCGTGACCCGCATCTCTCAGCCGAGCTGCGACCGTGTAGCCATCCATGCCGGGCAGACCGATGTCGAGAAGCACGAGCTCCGGAGCGAGCGCGTCGGCGGCCACGAGCGCGCTCGGGCCGTCGTGAGCTTGTCTCACCTCATGTCCGAGGAGCTCGAGCAGACTTCCAAGCGAACTCGCGGCGTCCACGTTGTCGTCCACCACGAGCACCCGCAGCGGACGGGTTCGAGCGTCGGCCTTTGGGGGGGCCGCACGCGCGGACGGCGCCTCGAGCCGAGGAGACAGCAAAAGCCCAACGACGAACTCGCTGCCTCGCCCCGGACCCTCGCTGAATACGCGCACCCACCCGCCATGCATCTTGACGAGGGAGCGAACCATCGTCAGGCCGATTCCGAGCCCACCCTGCGCGCGATCGAGGGAACGTGTTTCTTGAACGAAGAGATCGAACGCCCGCGCGAGGAGCTCCGGGCGCATCCCCATTCCGTCGTCGCGCACCTTGACCACCGCCTCGCCATCTTCGTCCGAGGCCGACAGCGCGATGTGCCCATTCACGTCGGTGTATTTGGCGGCGTTATTGAGGAGGTTCGCGAACACCTGCACGAGGCGTGTGGGATCGGCTTCGAGGCGAAGCGGATCGGGGCCCAGCGCGATGGAAAGCTCTTGCCCCTTCTCGACGATGAGCGGGCGGCTCACCTCGACGGCTTGCATCAGGAGCTCACGGAGATCGAGGGTCTCCTTGCGAAGCTGGATCTTGCCCTGGCTGACGCGCGACACGTCGAGAAGGTCGTCGAGCAGGCGCTTCATGTGCTGCGCTTGCCGAGTGATGACCGTTCGATACTTCGACGCCCGAGCAGCGTCGCCTGGCTCGGTGTAGCCCAGCAACTCGGCGGCGCTCAAGATCGGCGCGAGCGGGTTGCGCAGCTCGTGCGAGAGCATGGCGAGAAACTCGTCTTTGCGGCGGTCCGCCTCTCTCAGCTCGAGGAGCGCGCGTTCGCGCTCGTGCTCGTCGACGAGGGTGCCGATCCACTCGCGGATGCTGCCGTCGGCGTTGCGAATGGCCACGGCGCGGCTCTCGCAGAAGCGATAGTCCGCGTTCGGGGCGTGCCACACGCGGCACGATGCCCGGTAGGACACCCCGGTGCGCGCCGCATGGGTAAAGCTTTCCTCGACCCTCTCGCGATCGTCCTCGTGAACAGCGGCGATCCAACCCCAACCTCGATACTCCGCAAAGGTTTGGCCGGTGTAGGCCTCCCAAGCAGGCTGAGGCACGGCGAATTTTCCCACGGCATCCGCGGTCCAGACGACCGACGTGATGGCCCCTACGAGCGATCGATAGCGCTCCTCGCTCAGCTCGAGCTCCGCGCGCGCCAGGCGGATCTCCTGCTCGGTCTGCCGGCGCTCGGTGATGTCCTGACAAGTGCCGATCATGCGCATCGGCTTGCCTGCTCCATCGCGCTCGAATCGAGTCCAGGCGTGGATGACCCGCACCGTGCCATCGGGTCGCACGAGCCTGTACTCCTTCTCGAAAGGTTCGCCGCTGGCGACACCGGCGCGCGACACCGCGCGCATCGCCTCGCGATCCAACGGGTGGACGGCGTCGAAGAAAACCGCCTGCGTCACCTCGATGGCGCGCGGCTCGTAGCCGAATATTCGATAGGTCTCGTCCGACCAATGCACGGGTCGAGCGTCCGGCGGCCCTTCCGCGAAGATCACCTCCCAGCTTCCCACGTGAGCCGTCGACTGCGACTGCTCGAGCAGACGTTCGCTCCGACGCAACGCGACCTCGGCCGCCCTGATTTCGGTGACGTCGTTGGACAGGACGACGAACCCACGAACTCTGCCGTCATCGTCGAGATGGGGAACGTACGTCGCTTGAATGTCGCGGGCGGGACCTTTCTCGTACGCCAACCGGTGCGTAAAGGTGACCTCTTCGCCCGCGAGCGCTCGTTCGACGTAGGGCCGGACGCTTTCCCACGCCGACGCCCCGAGCACCTCGCGCACGTGGCGGCCGCGAATCGACTCCGGCGAGTAGCCGAACCAACGCCGATAGCTCTCGTTGCCCCATACGTAGCGCGCTCCCGTGTCGACGTACCCGATGAGCGCCGGCACCGCGTTGGCCACGAACTGCAGGCGTTCGGCAGCCCGGTCCTCCGATATCACGGGCGCCGAGACGGCCCTGAGTACGCTCACGATGCGCCCGTCCGACAACGCCCGCGCCGTCGCCTCGGTCGTGCGGTACGTGCCGTCCTTGTGCAAGAGCCGGCACCGCTTGGCGAGCGCGTGTTCGGGCCCGCCAAAAGCGAGCGGAGCCCAGCGCGCGACGTCTTCGGGATGCGTGATGCCCGCGATGTTCTTGCCAACCAGCTCGTCTACCGTGTAGCCCAACATCTCGGCCCCCGCGCGATTCGACGCGACGACGTTGCGTCCCGCATCGATCAGAACGACTGCTACGTCGATCGCATCCAACATCTCGGGCGTAACGAGCGGCAAGAGACGAGGCACATCGATCGATTCCACAGGGCGACTCTCGCTCGTCGCTGAACAAATGAAAAGTCCGAACCGGCGACCGCGCCCCCGATCATTTGCCGCACCGGAAACAGCCATAACTTTATTGCCCGAGTCTTGGCATCGGCAAATCGCGATCAGCATTTGGCGGCGACCCAACTCGAGTTGACGGCGAGGCCGTTGGAACCACCGTCAACACAAAATGACCTGCGCGCGCTTTCGCCCGGTTGTTCGTTGCCGTCGAGTCAGGTCGGTGAGATCATGCTCGCATGTCGGCAGACCGGCGTGTTCAGGCGCTCACCCACTTAGTACTACTGCTTGCAGACTTTGGCAGAAGCAGATCACGATCGTCCAAAATGGCTGAGACCCAGCGTAAAATACGGCGAGGCTGTCGGAACCACCTAGTTTCGGACAGAACGAGCCGCCACCGCTCGCCGCTCGAGCCGAGAGCACCCCAAATCTGCCTGGTCGGTCAGTCCTTGAGTTGGCGTATGCCCGCTCCGACGATCGATCTGGTAGCGAGAAATCCGCAGCAGTAGTGTTAGGCACCGCGGGGCTCATGCTCGCGATCCATTGTTCGAGCAACACCGGAGGAGGCGGCGGCTCACCTCTTTCGCCCGGAGCCGTCGCCATCGGCGACCGTTGTTCTGCCGACACCGATTGCGCATCCGGCGCGTGCGGCGATCTCCGGGTATGCACGCGCTCATGCAAGGCGCCCGAAGACTGCGGTTGCGCGCGGGGAACCACGAACGGGGACATCTCCGACGGCGGCTGCAACGTCAAATGCCGAGGCGACCTCGCCATGTCTTTGAACGTTTCCATTGTCTCGGATCCGGATGCCCTCAACGCTCACAGTAGACATCATCCTCAGACATCATCCTCGTTGCACGCGCAGCCCTGCCCGACGTGACAAGTCTTGACTTCCCCTTAGCTTGGTCACGGACCGCGCGATCAAGATCGACGCGAGCCCGAAGCCTGCCGCCGAGACGGCGACGTGTGGCATATCCTGCAGCTCCAAGCTCCCGATGACCACGAGCAGGGCGTAGGCGATCGCGAGGTTGAAGAGTGCATAGAACATGTTCACGACGGGCGACGAGAGCCCTCGAAACGGTGGCGTCGCGAACGGGGTGTAGAACCAGACCCCCGACATGCCGGCGATGAAGTGCGGGAAGAAGTTGGCCAGGAACATGCCTCCGACGAAGTAGGCCGCAACGTTGTGCCAGGGCATCGAGACTCCCTTCTGATGGCAACACTGTGTTGCCATGACAGGGAGTGAGACTATGTAGCTGAACGAGGTCTTGCTTCTGATCCACCACCGCCAGCAGGAGGGCTAGCTCATCAGAAGGGCCCATTGAGGCGCCACTCAGTCTTGACGCTGGAGGCGAGGTATGCTTTGTCGATGCCAAGGAACTGGGTGGCGCCGCCGGCGACAGCGGTGAGCGTAAATGGATCGTTTACGTCAACGGCATTGCCGCCGTTGCTCCCGTTCGTGTGGCCGATCCGGAAGTAGCAAGGGGTCGAGCTCGCCGTCCCCGCATAGCTCCCGTTGCCGAAGGAGTCGCTGAACCATCCAAGACACACATAACGTTGCGTCGTGCGTTCGTAGATGGCCACGTCGATCAACGCCTTCGACACACCGACACCCTATCGGATGAAATACACTCGGACGATGCTCCCGGGACTCCCATGGCGACCGTCATTGGTAGGATCACCGCTGTCGGTCGCTTGAAGCACCTGGTGGTGAGCTGCCACGGGGAAATACTTTTCGACCGATTGACGGGCGTCATTACAGACAGCGTCATTCACGTCGCCGGGCAGAACCATCGCGGATTCG